>JBFWYF010000004.1:0-32643 GCA_050186685.1 Pirellulaceae bacterium | reverse complement strand
AAGATCACGCCAGACGCCAAGGCCGGGCATGTGGTAATCCGGCTCCATGTACCGGACCACGAGCATGTACTTGTCCACTGTGTTGCTTTTTCACTGCCGCTGCCCATGCCGGAACCCGTCATGCTGACACTGCGCAAAGCTCGCTTTCAGTCGAGCTACACGGATTACGCGGTGTTGCGGGAGCAAGTCGAGGCGATCGAGGGCCACAACTGGCACACGCTGGCATTCGCGCGGGCGATGCTTCCACCCGAAGTGAAGGTGCACTCCGCCGGCGGCAAAATGAAAACAACGGAGTATCTGCTGCATCGCGACAAGGTGGGATATCTGATCAATCTGATCGCCGCGGAGTCCGATCATGATGCGTATCAAGAAGCCGTGCGAAACATCGTCGCATCGGTGTCGTTTGCCGGGGACCCAGCACAGCCGGCGAATGCCGGCCCCGTCGTGGAAGTGCGCACACCGGACGAATTGCGCCGCGCTGTGACGCAATTGCAGCCAGGTACGACTTTGAAGATTGGCCCGGGCGACTATCCCGGCGGACATAGCGTAAGCGGGCTCGCCGGGCTGACGATCGCAGCGCTGGACCCGGAGCAGCCCCCTCATTTCCGCGGCGGAGGCAACGCCTGGCACTTCAGTCGTTGCCCCGGTCTGACGCTCAGCAATTTGCGCATCAGCGGGCAAACCGGTAACGGGCTGAATTTGGACGACGGAGGCGAACTCGGGCGACCGGTGACCGGAGTAACCATCGAGCGCGTGGAGGTCCGCGATATCGGGCCGAAAGGAAACCACGACGGAATTAAATGTTCCGGGCTCGACGAGCTGACCATTCGCGATTGCGTGCTCGAGGGATGGGGCGGTCAAGGCATTGACATGGTCGGCTGCCACGATGTGCGGATCAGCGGTTGCAAGTTCCGCGGTAAAGCGGGCTTCACGGCCACAGCGGCGGTGCAAACGAAAGGCGGCTCGTCGGACGTCACGGTCGAGAAATGCCATTTCTTTCAGGCTGGCGAGCGACCCTTAAATGTCGGCGGATCGACCGGGCTCGCCTACTTCCGTCCGCAGGGCGTGCCCCACGAAGCGGCACGTATCACCGTGCGTGACAACGTGATCGAGGGTAGCCCATGCGCCGTAGCGTTTGTCGGTGTGGACTCGGCCGAGTTTACGGGCAACCTGATCCTCTATCCCGAGAAATGGATATTCCGCATCTTGCAGGAAACACGGCAAGAGCCCTTCGTTCCGTGTCGAAACGTCCGTGTGGCGGATAACCGGATCGTGTTTCGCCGCTGCCAGGTCGCCATCGAAGTGAACGTCGGCGACGGCACGGCCCCGGAAACGTTCCGCTTCGAGCGAAACCGGTGGTTCGCCGAGGATCGCCCTGACTCGTCCCGCCCGCGGCTCCCCGTAGCGGAACAAGACGGCCAGTACGGTGCCGATCCACGTTAGCCGGGGGGCCGGAAGTGTGGCCACTTCCGCTACGAGTGGCGCGGGGCGTCGGAAGTGTTGCCACTTCCGCTACGCGAGACCTCCGGTAGCGGAAGTCGCTAGCCGACGCGCCCAGCGGCGGCGTAAGACTTCCATGGAAGAGTTGCAGCTTCCGCTACGCGAGACGCGGGGCGTCGAAGAGATTCAGGCGCTGAAGCCGCCGTCGACGTCCAACGTCGTCCCGGTGATGAACGACGCAGCCGGGCTGGCGAAGAACACAACCGCGGCGGCCACCTCCTCGGGACGGCCGAATCGTCCCAGCGCCGTCATCGAGCGCTGCACCGCTGCGAAGTCCGTACCGTCGGGATTCATTTCGGTATTGGTCGGGCCAGGTTGCACGACGTTCACCGTAATCCCCTTCGGACCCAGATCCCGGGCCCAGCCTTTCGTGTAGCCGACCAGCGCTGCCTTGGTCCCCGAGTAGTCGGCGATGCCCGGGAAGGGCACACGCGCGCCCAATACCGAACCGATCGAGATGATGCGGCCTCCTTCGCCCATGACACGGGCCGCAGCGCGCACGGCTGCGTAGACCGCGACCAGATTTACGGCGAGCTGCCGGTCGAGCTTCGCGGTGTCCATGGCCGCATCACCCAGCGTACCCGACTCAAAAACCCCCGCGTTGTTGACCAGGATGTCCAGCCGTCCGAACCGGGCCACCACCTGCTGCACCAGCTGCGCGACTTGCTGCTCGTCGGCCTGGTCGGCGTGGAACGCCGCAGCCCGGCTCCCCTTCGCCGTCAGTTCCCGCACCAGGGCCTGTGCCTTGTCCGCGGACGCTCCGTAGCCGATGGCGACGCCCGCTCCTTCTTCCGCGAGTGCCCGTACGACCGCGGCACCAATACCTCGCGAACCGCCCGTGACCAATGCGACCTTCCCCTCGAGGGATGTGTGCATCCGACAAACTCCTGGAAGTCAAACCCTCACCCTAGCCCTCTCCCGGAGTACCGGGAGAGGGGACTGAGATCAGCTAGGCAATGATGTCGTGCAAGACGCGGACGGGATCGACACCGGTCAGGCGGAAATCAAGCCCCTGAAAGCGTACGCTGAGCCGTTCATGCTCGATGCCCAGCAGGTGCAGCAGCGTAGCATGGATGTCGTGGACATGCACCGGGTCCTCGATCGCGCCGAAGCCGAATTCATCGGTCTTGCCATACACGCGTCCGCCCTGAAAACCACCACCCGCAAACCACATCGTAAAGGCGTCAATATGGTGATTGCGGCCGGTCGATTCGCGGACCTCGCCCATGGGAGTGCGGCCAAATTCTCCTCCCCACACCACGATCGTTTCGTCGAGCAGCCCGCGCCGCTTCAAGTCGAGGACCAGCGCCGCGCTCGCGCGATCGATGTCCTGGCAGACCGCCGGCAGATGCTGTTCCAGATTCTCGGTCGGGCCGCCGTGATGGTCCCAGTTCGTGTGATACAGCTGCACGAAACGCACGCCCCGTTCGACGAGCCGCCGGGCGAGAAGGCAGTTACGGGCATAGGTGGACTCTTTCGGATCGCGGATCCCGTACAGCGCCAACGTCTCGGGCGTTTCCTCGCTGGTGTCCATCAATTCTGGAGCGCTGGTCTGCATGCGATATGCCATCTCGTAGGCGTTAATCCGGGTGCCAATCTCGTCGTCCCCCGTTTCGGCCAGCCGCTTCCGATTCAGTTCGCGGACGGTGTCGATGACCTGCCGCTGCTGCGCATTCGAGATCGAGGCTGGGGCGGACAAATTCAGGATCGGATCGCCCTGATTACGCAAGGGTACACCCTGATACGTGGTGGGCAGGATACCGCTTCCCCACAGGACGGCGCCGCCGCGCGGACCGCGCGGGCCGCTCTGTAGCACCACGAACCCCGGCAAATCGTCGCACTCGCTCCCCAACCCGTACGTCAACCAGGCTCCAAGACTCGGCCTGCCGAACTGGCCGCTCCCCGTGTTCATGAACAGTTTAGCGGGGGCATGGTTGAACAGGTCGGTCTTGCAGGTCGTAATCAGGCACAGGTCGTCGACAATGCCGGCCACGTGCGGCAACAGATCGCTGACCCAGGTGCCACACGCTCCATGCTGGGCGAACTGGCGTCGGCTGCCGAGCAGGTTGCTGCGGTGACTGCTGTCCATGAAAGCAAACCGCTTGCCTTCGATGTAGCTTTGCGGAATAGGCTTACCGTTGAGCGCCGTCAGCTGCGGTTTGTGTTCGAACAACTCCAGCTGGGACGGCCCGCCAGCCATGAACAGGAAGATGACGCTCTTGGCGCGCGGCGGGAAGTGCGTGGGCTTAGGCTGCAGGGGCGTGCGACGGGCGGGCAGGGGGGCCCCGCTGGCCTGGTCGCGAGCCAGCAACGAGCCGAGCGCCATCGATCCCACTCCCACACCGCATTGGCGGAAAAAGTGGCGCCGAGTGAGCTCGCGGAGAGCAAGATTCGCGTCCATAGGTGTCACTCCCGTGTGACCGTTTCGTCGAGATTCAACAAAACTCGGGCAGCGCTCAGCGTGTCAAGCTGGCCCAGCAGCGCCCGCTCCCGTTCGTCAGGCCGGCGCGCCGTGCAGCGACGGAAGGCGGCCTCCAGTCCGTCGCGTTGGATGATCTTCTCCAGTGCACCGGCGAATTCGAAATACGCCGCGTCGTTCAGCAACGTCAGGGCCTGCAGCGGGGTGTTGCTGCGGATGCGGCGCGTGCACGTACTATAGCCGTCCGGCGCGTCGAACACGTTCAAGGCTGGAGGGGGCGTCGCGCGGTAGACGAACGTATAACGCCCGCGGCGGTAACGGTCCGGCCCCTGGCTGACCGTCCACTCCCGCTTCACCTGACCTTGCCCCATCACGCCGTCCGGGATAGGCGGAAACACCGGCGGGCCCCCTAGTTTTGGCGCGAGCAAGCCGCTGGCGGTCAGTGCCACGTCGCGGATAATCTCGGCCTCAAGCCGCAGCCGCTGCTGCCGTGCGAGGAAGTAATTATTCGGATCCTTCTCGCGGATGTCCGGGCGGTCGGATGAACTTTGCCGGTAGGTATGGGACGTTACCAGCAGCCGGTGCAGTTCCTTCAGACTCCAGCCGCGGGCCATCCATTCGACCGCCAGCCAGTCGAGCAATTCGGGATGGGTCGGCGGCGTCCCTTGCAGTCCGAAATCGTTCTCCGTCTCGACAATTCCCCTGCCGAAATACTGCTGCCAGATCCGGTTGACCACGACGCGCGCTGTGAGCGGATTGCGGGGACTGGTAATCCACCGCGCGAGATCGAGCCGGTTGGCCTTCCCGGTTGTATTCTCGAACGGATGTAGGACAGCGGGCGTACCCGGCGTCACCTCATCGGCGGGCCGAGTGAAATCCCCCTTGATAAAGACGGTCGTCTTGCGGGGCTTGGCCAATTCCTGGAGCACCATCGTTGTGGTCGCACCGTTCACGCGGCGTTCCAAGTCCGCGTAGCGCTGATCGACCTCGTGAAAGGTCGGATCTTCGGAACCGCGCGCTGCCCGGTACAGCGCCCGCCGCTGGTCGAGCGACCGTTTGCCAGCGGCCACCGCGAGAATTTTCTGAACTCCCCCATCCAGCTGTTTCCGGGCCGCTTGGTCAAGGGACGCCTCCCAGGCGGCAAGATCCTTCGCGTGTTCCTCCAGCCGTTCTTTGAGATCGGACTGCGCCTCCCGCCAGTCGCTCATCAGCTGTGACACATCGACGTCCGGTTCGTAGACCCGCATCGTCGGCTCGTCCTGAGTGTTCAGGAAAGCGAACAGCCGGTAGTAATCTTTCTGCTCGATGGGATCAAACTTGTGGTTGTGGCACTGCGCACACCCGATGGTCAGCCCCAGCCAGACCGTGCCCGTCGTCGCCACCCGGTCGAAGACGCTGTCGACACGGAATTGCTCCTTGTCGATGCCGCCCTCCTGGTTGATCTGCGTGTTCCGGTGAAAGCCCGTGGCCACGCGCTGGGAATCCGTCGCATCCGGCAGCAAGTCGCCGGCCAGTTGTTCGACGGTGAATCGATCAAACGGCAGGTCCGCGTTGAGGGCACTGACGACCCAGTCTCGATATTTCCAGATCTGCCGCGGCGCGTCGATGGAATAGCCATTGCTGTCGGCATACCGCGCCTGGTCTAACCACCAGCGGGCCCACCGCTCGCCATAGTGCGGGCTGCTGAGCAACCGTCCGACCAGCGTTCGATACGCCTGTTCCGGATCCTGCGCCGAGGCGGCGAGGAACTCGTCCACCTCGCGCGGCGTGGGGGGCAACCCTGTCAGGTCCAGGCTGACTCGGCGAATAAGCGTTTCGCGCGACGCCTCTGCCGACGGACGCAGCTTTAACTGCGGATCGGCCAACCTGGATTGAATGAATCGATCGATAGGGTGTTCGACGCCCGGCACCTCCGGAGGCGGAACCTGGCGGGGCGCCACGAACGACCAATGCGGCCGGTACTCGGCACCTTGCTCAACCCATTGTCGCAGGGTCCGCTTCTGCTGCGGCGTGAGCTCTTTGCCAGAGTCCGCGGGCGGCATCAATTCGCTGGCATCGCCCGTTTCGACGCGCCGCAATAACTCGCTTTCGGCCGCGTTGCCGGGCACGATGGCCCGAGCGCCCGAATCCAGTTCCGCCGTAGCGCCGTCGAATGTGTCCAGTCGCAGTCCCGCTTCCCGTGTCCCCTCGTCAAAGCCGTGGCATGCAAAGCAGTTACTGGCGAGAATCGGCAGGACGTCGCGCGTAAACTGCACGTCGTCCGCTGCCGCGCATCGGCTCAGCCCCAGGGAGGCGACCAGCATTGCCAGACAGCTTGCCGCGGATATCCGCGCCCGCGCGCGGCCGCATCGGCGAGCGCCACGACTTGGAGGACGACGGCGGGGGCGGTCAAGCTGCATCAATCTGCGAGTTCTCACGATGGATGCCTCATTCGGCGTGGTCACTTGCACTCACGTACCACGCGCCGCCAACGGGCAGGACGGCGTGGTCCGAGTAATCTCATGATGAAGGACAGTGCGGCACGATCAGCGCGGCCGGCACCGTCAGGGAGGGCTCGTCTGGTTGGTTTTCCGGCGGGTTGGTTTTCCGGCGGGCTGGTTTTCCGGCGGGTTGAACCGCCCGCGGGACGTCCGTTCCAGTATAAACCCGAGCGACCCCCTCGGCTGCCCCGATTCTGGCCGCCCGAGCTATTTCCAAATCCCAGCTGGCGTCTCACGTTGCCAATGTACGGCAATCTGCCGCCATTCTCAAACTCTTTCCCTGGCTACAGCCGACGACCGTCCGCCAGCGCCGCCAGGACCTCCTGCGCCCGCTCCAGCACCCGCCGCGCAGCCTCGCGCTGACGAGGAACTCGCCCTTCGGACGCGAGCACGTGCCGAACGGCCGAATCGACGACGCGCTTTCGGGATCGGCACGCGAACCCGATGTAGATTACACCGTCGAGGTTCGGCGGAGCGCCGGGCCCTAGATGGCCCGTGACGGACAATGCCAGCGTCGCTTCGTCAGTCCGCTGCAGCACGCCCCTGGCCATCTTGCGCGCCACGATGTCGCTGACGGGGCCCGGTTGCTGCAGCAGACGCTCCGGCACCTGCAACCAGCCCTGCTTCGTGGCATTGCGGTAAGTCACCGCGGACCCGCAAAGGTGAGCCGATATTCCTGGCACGCGAGCCAGTGTCGCCGCGACGAGCCCCGCCGTGCAACTCTCGGCCAACACCAGCATCTGCTGGCAGGACGCGAGCTGACGGGCGATTTCGCGGCACAGAGCCGCCGTCGTCTGCATAGGCGTGAAATAAATACCCGACAGGCAGTTCGTCAGGCTGTTGAGACGCGCCAGCGGACGCGAAACAGCCAGATCATCAGCAACAACAGCACGACGTTCCAAAAAATCGAACACACCAGATAGCCCGCCACCAACAGCCAGTTCCCGAGGTCCGGCTCCGGGTTCGCCGCATTCACCCGCTCCATATCGAGCGGCACGGCGAACGCCGCCGCGAACGGACTGGTGACGCCCACCCACTCGACGCGGGGCGTCAGCGGATGAAGCGGGTAGATCTCCTGAGCAAAAAAATTGACCGCCAGCGGCAGGCAGAACAGCACGATAATCAACAGGTACGTCGTCATCAGGCTGGTCGACGTCTTGTGCAACATGACCGAGCAGAACAGGGCGGTCATCGCCGTGGTAACACACGTTACGGCCACGATCAGCACGTACGCGCCGACGCTCAGCAGATTCGCGTAATACTCCGACACCATGATGCAAGCGAGCAGAACCGGCCAGAGCAGAAAAGACGTCAAAACGCTCGAGACGCGCAAACCCGCGATCAATTTTCCCCAGAGGATCTGCCAGGGAGTGATGATCGTCGTCAGCAGCAGATCGAGGGTCTGACGTTCGCGCTCGCTGGTGACGCTCCCAGCTGAGAACACAGGCCCGACGAGCATGTTAAACAGCAGCACGTAACTGATGTACCACGCCGCATACTCCGACAGGATGTACAGGCAGACGGCCATCAGCGGGATGGCGACCAGCATACTGACCTGGATTACCAGCCGCAGCATCAACGTGCCCTGGCTGAAAATTTCGCTGCGGATTTCTTTGTCGTAAACCGGATTCGCACCGTCCTCGATCAGATCCTCGCGTTTGGGGGGCGCGAACAGACGATCGGGGAACTGATCGGGCTGGATAACCAACCCCACCGCCTCCTGGGCTTCCTGCTCGAGATCGACAACTTCCTGCCCCTCCGCGCCGACGTCCGGAGGATGAAGCAGGCGAGCGCTGGTGTTGGCCATCAACACCGCGGCCAGGACCAGCCCCACGATCGGGACGACCGTCACGGTCAGCAACAGTCGCAATTCGCCCTGCTGGGACAACGCGCTCCAGACGAGTACCCCCACCATGGCGAGCGGCAGAATCATCAGGTACGACACGACCAGCGACGCACTGGTGCGCTTGAAGTAGCTGCTGCATGCGACGCTGACCGCACCGAACACGATCACGGCGATGATCATGCCCAGATAGGCGGCCAGCACTTCGTACAGCGACAGTCCGCCCAGCGGAATACACAACATGACGATGGGCAGGGACGAGAACATCAGTACGCCGAGATGGGCGAGCGACGCGACCATCTTGCCCAGCACGATGGCAGCGGGCCGCAGCGGGCTCGCCAGCAGCATTTCGTACGTCTTCCGTTCCTTTTCGCCAGTGATTGTTCCTGCGGCGAAACTGGGCGCCATCATCGAGACGAGCAGGAACTGCCCGAGAAAGAACATCTCGACGAGGTTCCGGGCCGACTCGTTGGTCACCGACAGATCCAGCCGCTCGTCCTGGGGCCAGGCAAAGTAGACGACTGCCGCCAAGGCGGCCTGGTAAAGAAACAGCAACACGAACCCGCGTGTCATGCGGAGATTGACCAGCAATTCGCGCTGGAGCACCGGGTTCTCGAAAATGTACACGAGTCGGGCTCTTATTTACGCGGCACACTGGCCAACACGCAACGCAGTCCCACCGCATCGTCCCGCAGGCCGGCGGGAGCAGCCGCACGCGACGACGAGGTCAATCGGTCGGCAGCGTCCTTCCAGCTGCCGCCACGCAGCACGCGGATGGCCGGGTCGCCAGGCTGGACCCAGGCGCTGCCGTCGCCCGGAGCTCCCGCGTACCGCTCGTGCCATATGTCCCCACACCATTCCCACAGGTACCCGTGCACATCGTACAGCCCCCAGGCATTCGGCTTTTTCGCACCGACGGGAGGATCGTTGCCTTTAGCGTTCTCGGTCGACCAACCGTAATCGCCGAGCTGGCGGCGGTCGTCGCCGAAAGAGTAGACGGTGTTGGTCCCAGCGCGGGTACAGTACTCCCACTCGGCTTCCGACGGCAGCCGGACCTCTTCGTCCGGCTCGATCAGCCGTGCGGAGCGGAGCAGGTCGGTTACCTTGCGGCAGAACTCCTGGGCTTCGTCGAAGCTTAACATCTCGACAGAATTGCGAGGCCCCTTCCAGCGGGAGGGATTGCTGCCCATAACGGCGCCCCACAGATTCTGGGGAACTTCATAACGTGCGATCTGGAACCGGTAGCCCATCGTGACTTCGTGAACGGGTTCTGCGTCGCCGGCGCGTCCCATGCGAAAGGTACCGGGGAACCGGCCCTCGCCGGGCGTGATCGCCACGAACTCGCCACGGAAGACCTTGAGCAGGGTGAGTTGGTCGGGCGTCGGATCCGCAGCGACCACGGATGCGGCCAGCAGGCAGGCAGCAAACATCGTTAGCCTTGAGTTTCGAGAAACATGAAGAGAAGAACAGAGCCGCGATGGAGGCACGCGGGCGGATCACCGGCCCGCTGGCTTGGGTTGCCCGTCCGCCGTGCCGCCGTCCGAATCCGCGTAGATATTGCCAGCCCGGAACGCATCGGCCAGTCCCCGCGGAACGGCCGCTTCGGCCAGCACGAGGCGTGCCCGGTTCTCGGCGACCTTAGCCTTGTTCTCCTGCTCGGCTGCAATCGCCTCTGCGCGGCGCTGCTCGGCCCGAGCGCGGGCGACGCGTGTGTCCGCTTCGGCCTGGTCGGCCTGTAAGCGTGCGCCAATGTTCTCGCCCACGTCGATGTCCGCGATATCGATCGATACGATCTCGAACGCGGTGTGCGCATCCAACCCGCGTTGCAGCACCGCACGAGAAATGCGGTCGGGGTTTTCGAGCACTTGCAGGTGCGTTTCCGCGGATCCAATGGAAGTAATAATGCCTTCGCCCACGCGGGCGATCACCGTCTCCTCAGTGGCCCCGCCGATCAGCTGGGACAGGTTGGTCCGAACCGTCACGCGGGCGCGCACGCGGAGTTCGACGCCGTTCTTGGCAATGGCGCTCAGGGTCGTCTTGCCGCTGCGGCGAGGATCGGGGCAGTCGATAACCTTCGGGTGGACGCTCGTGCGCACTGCGTCGTACACATCACGTCCGGCCAGGTCGATGGCGGCGGCCCGATCAAAGTCCAGGTCGATCATCGCGCGATGGGCGGCGATGATGGCATAGATCACCTTCAGCACGTCGCCGCCAGCCAGATAGTGAGCCTCGAGCCGCGCGGTACTGATGCCCGTGCGGCGGTTGATGTCCAGTCCTGCCTGGGCCGCCATGATCTTGGCCGTCAAAATGACGCGGGGATTCACTTGCCGAAACCCCATCCCCACCAGGCTCAACAGGCTCATGTCGGCACTCGACATATAACCCTGGAACCAGAGCTTTCCGTAAGTGCCCATGACGATAATCGTCACGAACAGAAACAACACCCCGAAAATTGCGATGCCGATCCAGATCGTCGTGAGCAGGCTGGATTCGCCCCCGGCAGCCGGATCCTCCGCTTGCGCTAACAACAACGGCAGAGCATACCACATCCTGTTTTCCCCCTATCGAGCCAGTTGCAATCGCGGAAGATAATAGCGGATCGCCGTACTGCAATCCAGCCAGTCCAGGGAGAGCCGCGCATGAGCGCCCGCACGTTGATCGTCATTCCCGCCCGTCTCGCATCGACGCGGCTGCCACGCAAACTGCTGCTGGACGAGACCGGCAAACCGCTGATCCAACACACCTACGAGGCCGCCAGCCGGGCGACGCGGGCCGACGCGATTCTGGTCGCGGCTGATCACGACGAGATCATCGCGGCCGTACGGAGATTCGGCGGCCGCGTCGAAGCCACCGATCCCTCCTGCCGCAGTGGCACCGACCGCGTCGCGGAAATCGCCACCCGGTATCCGGATTACGACCTGTTCGTCAACGTACAGGGCGATGAACCCGAGATTCGCGCGACGGCCATCGACGAGGCCATTCGCCAGCTCGCCGATAGTCCGCAACTGAGCATGTCCACGCTGGCCACCCCGATACGCGAGAAGCAAAAACTGCTCGATCCGTCGTGCGTCAAAGTCGTCTTCGACGGGCAGCGGAGAGCGATGTACTTCAGCCGCAGCCCCATTCCTCATGCGCGGGAATGGGAGGACAGTCTGCTGCAACATGATCCACCGCATTTCTTCCAGCACATTGGACTGTACGCCTACCGCCGGGATTTCCTCCTGCAGCTCGCCTCGCTCCCACAGTCCGATCACGAGCGACTCGAAAAACTCGAGCAGCTGCGCGTGCTGGATGCCGGCTACGCAATCGCCGTGGGAGTGGTCGACGAGCCAACCATCGGAGTCGATACGCCGGACGATTACCGTGCCTTTGTCAGCCGGTGGCGCAACTGCTAAGATGCGTGTGGGATTCTCAGCAGGACTAGATGCTTCGCGTCAGAATAGGATTATGACGAAACACATTTTCGTGACGGGGGGAGTGGTCAGTTCTTTGGGAAAAGGGCTGACCAGCGCATCGATCGGCATGCTTCTCGAACGGCGCGGGCTGCGCGTCCGCATGCAGAAGCTCGATCCGTACATCAACGTCGATCCGGGCACCATGAGCCCGTACCAGCACGGTGAAGTGTATGTACTGGACGACGGCAGCGAAACGGATCTCGACCTCGGGCACTACGAGCGATTCACTTCCGGTGAACTGACGCGCAACGCGAACTACACAACTGGCCAGATTTACCTGTCGGTGATCGAAAAGGAGCGGCGGGGCGAGTTCCTGGGAAAGACGGTCCAAGTCATCCCGCATATCACCAACGAAATCAAAAGCGTCATCCACAAGCTGGCCGGGCCCGAAGTCGACGTCGTGATCACCGAAATCGGTGGCACGGTCGGCGACATCGAAAGCCAGCCATTCCTGGAAGCGATCCGCCAGTTTGCGCTGGACGTAGGCAAGGAAAACTGCCTCTACATCCATCTGACCCTGGTGCCATACCTGAAAGCCGCTGGCGAGCTGAAGACCAAGCCTACGCAGCACTCGGTCGGCCAGCTCCGTCAGATCGGTATCCAGCCCGACGTGCTGATCTGCCGTACCGAGCGATCGATCAGCCGGGAAGACCGCGAAAAGATCGGGCTTTTCTGCAATATCCCGCTCGAGGCGGTCATCGAGGAAAAAGACAAGGACTTCTCCATTTACGAAGTCCCGATAAGCCTCCGCGATCATGCTCTGGACGAACTGATCGTCCGCAAATTGCGGCTCCCTTCACACGAGCCGGAACTGGATGACTGGCGCGACTTGCTGCACCGGCTCCGCAACCCGCAACAGGAAATCAGTATCGCCGTCGTCGGCAAGTACGCCGAGCACATCGACGCGTACAAGTCCATCTACGAGTCCCTGGATCATGCGGGAATCCATCACAATGCGCAGGTTCGGATCGGCCGCATCCACAGCGAAGAGGTCGAACGCGAGGGGCCCGAACGGCTGCTCAGCGCGTTCGACGGAATCCTGGTGCCGGGCGGATTCGGCGAGCGGGGCATCGAGGGCAAAGTCGATGCGATCCGGTTCGCGCGGGAGCGGAAAGTGCCCTTCTTCGGCATCTGCCTGGGCATGCAATGCGCCGTCATCGAGTTCGCGCGGAACGTGGTCCACCTGCCCGACGCCCATTCCACGGAGTTCAGCAAGGATACATCCAGCCCCGTTATTTGCCTGTTGGACGAACAGCGGAAAATTACGCGAAAAGGAGGCACGATGCGACTGGGCGCTCAGCCCTGTCGGCTGGATACCAACAGTCTCGCCGCACGCTGCTACGGCCGCGAAGCGATCACCGAGCGACATCGACACCGCTACGAATTCAACAACGTGTACCGCCAGCAGTTCCAGGCCCACGGGATGCAGTTTTCCGGGCTGAGCCCCGACGGGACACTGGTCGAGATCATCGAGTTGCCGGACCATCCCTGGTTCCTCGCTGTCCAGTTCCATCCGGAATTCAAATCGAAGCCCACGGCCGTTCAGCCGCTGTTCAGCGGCTTCATCGCCGCCGCCATCGAACGCCACTCCCGCGACACCTATTTGGTAGGGGGATCGGGGTCTAGGGGTTTAGGGGTTTAGGCGGTAGCGGTTGAGGGGGAGAATTCTTACGACTTCCGCTACCTACCGCCTAACAGCCTACCGCCTAACAGCCTACCGCCTAACAGCCTACCGCCTAACAGCCTACCGCCTAACTCCCCTACTCGCCCTGCTTATTCACCCGCGCGGCGACGCGATTAAACTCCTCGGCAAGGTCAAACCAGAAGTCGCGGGCGCGAAACTTGACGGGCGCTACCGGCTTGCCTTCGCCCAGGTCCCGCATGGCGTTGCGCAGGCGGACGAGCGGCCCGACGAACCGGTGGCTAACGCGGATCACGTCGAGGATCAGGAACGGCAACATGAGGGCCGAGGCGAACAGGGCTGGCCAAAAGACGCGCCAAGTTTGTAAGAGAATTTGTCCGGCGGTTGGCGCGCCCGGAGATCGTACGAGCCAGCTCGCCACGAGAGGAAAACCCGCCAGCAAAAGAAACATGCCGGACACGAACAGGAACCAGTAGAGCACGACGCGTGAAATGAGCGTGCCCTGGACACTACGGTCGACAAACAGCCGCTGGCGAGGGTTGTTTCCCATGGCGTGGACTTTCGACAAACGGGTGCGGGGATTTCGGTAACGCTGCGCACCGACATCGCGGTCCGCTGGCGTCAGCAACCAGGTGAAGCCTAGTTCAGAAATGCGGGGCAGGTCGCGGCGGCGCGACGTCGTCTTGACGGACGTGTACGCGATTCGAGAATGATTCTGTGAATTCCGACAAACTGCACCACAAGACGATTGTCATTGTCGGCGGAACTTCAGGGATCGGCCTGTCCGCCGCGCAAGCCTGTGTTGCGCAAGGTGCCTCGGTGGTCGTAGTCGGTCGGGACCCGTCGCGTTGCGAGGCGGCCTTGGCCGCCGGGGGATCGCGTTGGCGGGCTTTGGCGGGCGACGCCCGCGCGCCCGATACGGCGGATTGTGCCGTGCGCATGGCGCATGACGAGTTCGGCGGGCTGGACGGATTGTATCACGTGGCGGGCGGAAGTGGCCGTTCGCAGGGGGACGGGCCCCTCGACGCACTCTCGGACGAAGGGTGGGACTTCACGCTGCGCTGGAACCTCGACTCCGTCTTCTACTCGAACCGAGCGGCCGTCCGGTACTGGCGGGAGATGCAGCGGGGTGGTTCGGTCGTGAACATGACGTCGGTGCTGGCCTTCGCGCCGTCGCCACGCTATTTCGCAACCCATGCCTACGCCGCTGCGAAAGCGGCGGTGATTGGTTTGACGCGTTCGGCGGCGGCCTACTACGCTCCGCACCAGATCCGTTTCAACGCGATCGCGCCCGCGCTGGTCGATACACCGATGGCTCGACGAGCGGTCACGAATGAGACGATTTGCCGCTATATTTCTGCCAAGCAGCCATTGGACGGTGGCCGGGTCGGACGGCCCGACGATACCGATCAGGCGGCCGTTTATCTGCTTTCGGACGACGCGCGCTTCGTTACCGGTCAGGTGCTGGCGGTCGATGGCGGCTGGTCGGTCAGCGAAGGCTACCTTGCAGGTGAAACATGAAGGTCGATTCGGCCGCGGCAACGGGCAACGGTCCTCTCGCCGCCAGCGGGCTGTTGTCACCGAGCCAACAGTACTTCGCCGCATGCCGGGAGTTGCTCGAGACGGTCGCTAGCCAGGAATCCGCGATTCAGCAGGCGGCGGACTGGTTCGCGCAGTCGATTGTCGCCGGACGCGTCGTGCATGTCTTTGGAGCGGGCCACAGCCGGATCATGGTTGAAGAAATGTGGCCACGTTACGGTTCGTTTCCCGGCTTTCACCCAATCGTCGAGCTGTCGTTAACGTTTCACAATGCCGTTGTGGGAGCGAATGGCCAGCGTCAGGCGATGTTCCTGGAAAACGTACCCGGCCTGGCGGCGCGCATCGTCCGCAACTTCGACTTATCGCCGCGCGACTCGGCGCTGATTATATCGTCGAGCGGCTGCAATACGGTGCCCATTGAGATGGCTCAGGAGTTCTTCGCGCGAGGGATCAGGGTGGTGGCGATCGTCAGCCAACGACATAGCGCTGTCAGTCGCAGCAACCACCCCGGCGGAAAAAAGCTGACCGACTTCGCCGACCTCGTGCTTGACACGGGCGCACCTGCCGGCGACGCGATGGTGGCGGTGCCCGGACTGGAACAGCCGGTATCGCCTGGATCGACGGTAGGCGGCTGCCTGCTCATCAATGCTCTGAAATGCGAGGTAGCCCAGCGTCTGGTCGCAAACGGCCAGGCGCCGCCGGTGCTGACGGCCAGCTGTCTGGTGGGTGCCGAGCGGTCGCGTACCTTATTCGAGGCGGCGTATGACGAGCATGCTCATCGCGTCGCTCGGCTCTACGCGGCCGTGGGGCAAGTCCCTGCTACGCAAGCACCGCCTACCGAGAGATAAGGCCAGTCATGCAACCCATTCCGCTGCGCACCACCGTGATCGGCAGCTATCCTTTCCCGGGCTGGCTGGAGTTCAGTGCCCAGCATCTCGACGCGTTCGGATGCGACGACCGGCGCGAGTTGCAGGACGACGCCGTCACGGTCGCCATCCAAGACCAGGTTTCTGCGGGACTCGACGTGATCACGGACGGCGAGCAAACGCGGCTCGATTTTAACCTGTCCTTTTACGGCTACCTGTCGGGCATCGAGCTCGAAGCGGCCTCGCCCCGGCGATTTGGACCGCCCGCACACGACCAACGCGGTAAACACCGAGTAACCGGGCCTCTCACGGCGCCGCGCGGACTGGGTACCGTCGACGACTTCCTGCGGTTGAAACGCCTGGCCCCGCCCGGACCGATACTCAAGGCCAGCGTCCCTGGCCCCTATACGTTGAGCGGCCGGCTGATTTCCAACGAGCTGTATCCCGACCGATATGCGCTGACCGAGGCGCTCGTCCCGATCGTCCGCGCCGAGCTCGTCGCACTGGTCGAGGCCGGCTGTACGGAGCTGACTGTCGATGAACCGTCGATGAGCTGCTACGCTCACCGCGAGGACCGCCGCCGACTGGTCGACATCTTCAATCGTACCGTCGAGCCCGTGCGGGGACGCTGTCGGCTCTCGACCCATCTGTGCTTTGGAAACTACAAGGGCCGAGCCGTGGGGCCGCGACGCTATGCACCCATGTTCCCTGATTTCCTCGAGTTTCATGTCGATGAGATCCACGTCGAGATGGCCAGCCGAGAAATGGCGGAACTGGAGCTGATCGGCACGATTGCCGCCCGTTGCGACGTAGCGGTCGGGATCATCGACGTGAAAAGCTACTACGTTGAGACCGTAGCGGATGTGGCGGATCGCGTACGGCAGTGCCTGCGGCACGCCCCTGCCGAACGGCTGGCTTTCGCTCCGGACTGCGGACTCAGCCAGACCGCCCGCTGGGCTGCCCGGCAGAAACTAACGAACCTGGTCGCCGGCGTCCGAAAAGTGGCAGACGAACGATAGGCGTCCCGCGGCCGACGGCGACGGGAGGAATAACCCGTGATCGTACCGGTACAGTGTGATGAAGCGCTGCTGGCCGATATCGAAGCGTCTCGGCGGTTACCGGAGCAAGCCCACCTGTGGTGGCTCGGTCAGAGCGGGTTCCTGCTGCAGTGGCGCGGCCAGCACCTGCTGTTCGACCCCTATCTCTCCGATTCTCTGACGCGAAAGTACGCTCAGACGGATAAACCGCACGTGCGCATGACGCAACGCGTGGTGGCGCCCGAGCAGCTCGCGTTCGTGGATGTGGTCACGAGCAGTCATCGACACACCGACCACTTGGACTCCGACTCGCTGCTGCCCCTGTGGAGACGTCATAGTGGACTGCGGGTGGTGGTGCCCGCTGCGGATTTGGCGTTCGCGGCCGAGCGGTTGAGTGTGGATGCCGCACGACTGGATGCGATCGACGTGGGACAACAGGTCGAAGTCGGGCCGTTCACGATCCATGCCGTGCCAGCGGCGCATGAGGCCCTAGAACGTGACGACCTGGGCCAGTATCGGTACCTGGGATACGTCGTCGAATTTGGCGGGCGCGTGGTCTATCACAGTGGCGATACCGTGCGCTATGACGGCATGGTGGCGTGTCTGCGCCGGTGGGCGATCGACGTGGCGCTGCTGCCGATCAATGGCCGGCTGGCCGAGCGCCGGGTGGCGGGCAATTTATGGGGACGTGAAGCCGCCCAGCTGGCCCGGGACATCGGCGCACAAGTCGTCATACCGTGCCATTACGAAATGTTCGAGTTCAACACCGTGCCACCCGACGAATTCGTCGCCGCCGCCGAAGAGCAGGGACAGGCCTTTCGAGTCCTGCGTGCTGGCGAGCGGTACAGCTGGTAGTGCGCCGGGTGTGGCACTGGCTCCGCCGGGTGTGGCACTGGCTCCGCCGCGTGTGGCACTGGCTCCGCCGGGTGTGGCACTGGCTCCGCCGGGTGTGGCACTGGCTCCGCCGGGTGTGGCACTGGCTCCGCCAGTGCGCCCGTCGCATGGGCACAACCACTCCCAGCTGAGCACACTGGCGGAGCCACTGCCACACCAGTCGAGTGTCCCGCAGAGCTCGCAGAGTCCGCAGAGGAAGCGGCAGGGCGCTGCATCACTCCGCGATCTGCGCGCCTCTGCGGGATATTCTCCGCACGAAGCTATTCGAGCCGGGTGTGGCACTGGCTCTGCCAGTGCGCCCGTCGCACGGGCACAACCACTCCCAGCTGAGGACACTGGCGGAGCCACTGCCACACCGTCGCTCACGGTTCGGGTTCGCGCAGAACGCAGGCAATGGCGTCTCGAGCGAGCACGAAGCGTTGCTCCCAGTCTCCGCCCACGATTTGATACGGCCGACGCAGCTCCTCGAGCCGCTGCCGGCAGCGAGCAAAGAACTCCGGACGGCGGGCCGCTAGAAATCGCTGGCCGTCGTCCACCCACGGTACGTCGACGTCCAGGAGCAGATACAGGTCGTAGCTGCGTGACGCTGCCAGGTCCCGCACTTCCGCCGGACAGCTGCCGAACAACATCTCGCTCCAAACCGTCGTCAGTAACGCATCGGTATCGCAAATCAAAATGCGATTCGCCTGGCGGGCCAGCGCATCTTCGGCCGCCTGCTGGCCGCGAGCGATATCGGATATGTCTGCCGGATCGCAAACACCATGCTTGAGATTCAGCAGTTCCCGGGCAAATTCGGCGACATAGCGTGTGCGAAAGTGAGCGGCCAGCCGAGCGGCGAGCACCGACTTGCCGGTCGATTCGGGACCGACGAGGCAGACGCGTCTCACGAAGTGCGGACGGACACAAGGTGGGAGGTAGTCCCAGTACTTCAGCGGCTGTTGCCGGATCCGCGTCCCCGATACAGGCACCTGTCCGCGCGCCAGGTCCGCGGGAATGAAACGGGCCCCGACCTCCTCGGCCAACCTGATGCCGTACGTTTCGGAAGCGAAGATATAGTCCAACGGCCCGCCCGCCGCTCGGCAGACGACGTCCCGCCAAATGGGCCAGAACCGCGGATGCTCAGCCGGTTCCTGCGGCAGTTCGTCGGCGACGTGAACAATCCGGACATGTGGGAACAGCTCACGCGTCCATGCGTAGCGCAGCTCGCCAGGAATCGGGTCGCGCGGCAACGAACAGACCAGGACCGTCAGCTGATCGGCAAAGCCGCTGGCGAACCGGACCAGGAACTCGTGGCCCGCGTGCGGCGGCAGGAACTTGCCCAACACTAGGCCGCGACGGACACGGGCGATGTCTTGCTCCACTGCACGAACCCCCACCCAGCCAACAGGAGAAACAAAGTGTACAAAACGGCAGTGAAGTACAACTCCTTGGCTGAATAGATCCCAATCGAGACGATATCGACGGCAATCCATACCAGCCACGACTCGAGGATCTTACGCCCCATCAGCCACTGTGCGATCAGGCTCGCGATCGTCGTAAACGCGTCCAGGAAAGGAAAGGCCGCGCGGTACTGCAATGTCACGGCGCCCAACCCTGCTGTGCTCACTCCGCACACGACAGCCCAACCCCAGGCATGCTTCACTGGTAGGCGGTGCACGTGGAGCTCCGTTCCCTGAGGTCCGCCGCGGCACCAGGCATACCAGCCATACAGCTGCAGCGGAACATAAATGCCTTGCAGCAGCATGTCGGAATAGAGTTGAGCGTCATAGAAAACGAAAAAGTACAACACGACCATGGCCAGCCCGGTAGGCCAACAGAATACGTGCTGGTACACGGTCAGCGTGACACACATCAGTCCCAGCAGGGCCGCAATGTGTTCCAGTTGTGGCATAGGGAACGTCATCCTCGCCTGCGTCTACGGGTGAATCGAGTCGGCCCTGCGCAAGACCTGCAATCTGGAAGCGGCACTCGCGTCGGACCGAAACGGAATCCGCTTGCGAGTCGGCACAGCGTCAGGCGGCAGTTCGCCGATGTCGATGTCCGCTCGCGGCCCGATGACCCCGCGCAGCGCGGCGAGCAAAGCGTCTGGGCCGACCGAGCCCTGATAGCGCAGCTGAAACTGCCTCTCTGCTGACTGGTGTAATTGGAATTGGACGAGCGGAAAAGGGCGAAGTGCCCGCGCAAGTTCCATACTGTGGATCCAGCGCCCATCGGGTGCGACGAACAAAACCGGTTGACGGCCTTCGAGGTCGACCAGGACCGTACGATCACGATCCGGATGTCGCGAGGCGAAGTCCCCCGTGCGGAATCGCAGCAACGGCAAGAATGGATTGCGGCCCCCCGTCAATGTAATCTCGCCGCGTACTCCCGCAGGGCAGGGCTGGTCGCTTTCGTCCAGTACCTCGACATACAAGTCGGGTGGCACAACCTCGTGCCCTCGCTCGGTGCGGCACGCCACGATACCGGCCTCGGTCAGCGCGTAAAGGTCGAGCATGCGTGCTCCGTAGCGGCCGGTTAATTCGGCCGCCAACCCGTCTGACAGCGTCATGATGGAAGAGATCATTACGCGAGGCGGGTCGCGCAAGGGCACGCGAGCCAGCTGCGCCAAGGCGAGCGGATCGCCCAACATCACGTCGGCTCGCCAGTGGTTCAGGAACGCGGCGCAGTCGTCCGGACACCGCCAATCTTCGTCGCACAGGTTTACGCGGACGCAGCCCGCCTCGGCCAGGTAGGCCAGGACCAGCGCCGTTGTATAGGCGCCGCGATAGGCGACGATGTTCGATAGCGCCACATGGTCCACGCCGCGCGGGAACCGCAAACCGAAGCGATTGACGAGGTGCTCGAGCAGCGGGATCCCGCACGCGGCCGTGGCGGGATGCGAGGGAATGCTCGCGGGATGACCGGTCGTACCGCTGCTGCTGAAGACGATCAGCCGGTCCAGCGACTGCCGATCCGGAACGAACTCCCAGACGCGGGGCGCCAGATCCGAGCGCGCACAGGTCGGCAGTTCGGTGAACGCGGAGCCGGATCGAGCGCGGTTGCGATAGAAAGGCACCTCGGACAGGCAAAACTCGACATACTCTGCCAACCATCCTGGCGGCTGGTCTGGTGCACTCGGGACTTCGTTGTTCAGCCGCCGGGCAAACCGTTGCACCTCGGCGAGCCCGGCCTCGTCCAGTTGTTCGCCGTTGGGCCAGTTCCAGCGCGGGGCGGCTGGATGCTGCCGCATCGCGTGCAGGAAGCGGCGCCCTTCAGGCGTCAGTAGCGGAAAACGCTCGGATTCCGATAGTTCGGGATACATGGATTTCAGACTACTCACCGTAACGGCTGGCAGCGTCGCGGGCTGCGTCCCGGGCCATTGCTTCGCGAATTTCGCGCGCGCGTCGTTCGGCGGCGGCGGTGGCCTTGACGATCCGCGTCCGCTCGACACTGTCCAGAGTCGTGAACCGATCGTTGGCCTGCGCTTCGGATTCTCCCTGCGGGCGGAGCCGCATCAGGCGCAGGCACAGACGAGCGAGTTCTTCGCGCCGATCCGGATCTTGAACAATGCGGTCCGCGCGGACCAGTTTTACGAGCCGGCCCAGTTCCGGCGCCAGGAGCACGCTCCACATGGCAGGACCAAGCTGCGGACGCGCAAAGAACCATGCGTCATGCAGCAGGTGGCAGACGACGGCGATAAGTTGCTGGCGGTCCGGCGGAAATTCGCCCAGATCGCGGCAGTCCCTGGCACGATCTTCCGGCACCTGCCACGGATCTGCCTCGCGCAACAGATCGCAAGCGATTGCAACGACGGCAATCCCGCTCGCCGACTCGGGTGCGGTCGGCTGCAGGAAGTCGCCAGGGCAATTCGCCAGCCGGTGCAACAGCAGTTCCAGCGGCGGCCCTTGGTCCAGCGGCGACGCGTGCGACTTCCCCATCGTACGTCTCCCTGTTCCGTATTGGCCTCAACGGCGGAGCGGACTGTGTTCGCTTGCGTGGTAGGTGCGGCGGCTGAACTGGCGCGCGAACTCGACGAGTTCGGCCAGATCGTTTACCAGACTGACGGACCAGCCCTCCCGCTGCATGCGTTCCAGCGACTTGGTGGCACTCGCCGGCCGATACGCGAGTTGCAGTACGAAGGTGCCGCCCCCTCCGCAACGCTCGAGCGCCTCGCGGGCTACATCCCAGCCGCGCCGACCGTCGGACTCGCTGTCAAGCATTGAAAACATGTCATGGTCGCTGATGATCAACACGTGCGCGGGGCGAAGTGCACGGCGCGCGTCGGAAAACGTCTCGGCAAGGCGGTGTATCCCGAACGAGTAGCCGGTGCCAAGGTAACTGACGAGCGTTCGCAAGACGGTGGGCAGCTCCCGCAAAAAGCCTTCGGTCGACACGGTCGATCCCGGTTCCCCCGACAATACCACCTTGACTCGTGCCCCAGCTCGGAGCGCGGATAGCGCCAGAATGGCGCCCGCGAGCACTGGGTAGGAGAGATGGTGCGCGGGGTCGCCCATGGAGCCGGAGCAGTCGACGCCCAGGTACAGATCCAGAGGCAGCGCGTCCGGATCCTGGCCGGCGGCGTCTCCATAGAGACGTTGCCGGGTTGTGACTCCGGGGACAACCAGGGGGCTGGCCAACAGGGTACTCCACCAGTCAATCTGGTCGAGCGGAGCATCGACGTCCCACATCTCGAGTCCTTCCGGATGGGGCTCGACCGACTGCGGCTGGCGCCGCGAGGGAAACGGGATGAGATGAGGCCGAGCGAGCTCCTGGTAGTAGCGGGCCACCAGCGCGCGGGCATCCAATTGCGCACCGGCGGCCTGCAGCACTTCGGCATACTCGAACGGCTGCCGGTAATTCCGCAAGGACTTGCGTCCGGAAAGCTCGCCCGGTGTGCGGCCTCGCGGTAATCCGCTGGGCTGGTCGTCGTCAGCCTCCGGCTCGATGCCGTTGATCGCGGGATCTTCCGACGGATGGATGGCACCGGTCGCCTCGTCGTCGTCCATTTCGGCAAACCCGTCGGGCAGACCGCCTCGCCCGGCGTCCCGCGTGTCGCTCCACGCGGCCAGTCGCCGCTGCAGCCGCTGCTGATCGTCCTCGATCAAGTACGGCAGGCACAGCGCCGCGAATTTTCCAGCGCCATACAACCAATCGCGGGCGCAATGGCGTATCAAGCGCGCCCCCAGCTGGGCATCCTGGTTCATGCGTGCGTCGCACGGCCCGGTAGCCAGCGTACCGCGTTCCCGATTCCAGAGGAGCTCGTAGATCCGCATGTAGAGGGTCCACATCTTTTCCTGCGAGCCGGATCCGAGCCGCAGATAAACCCCGGCCATGTCGAGTTCGGCGGTTCGTTGCAGCCGATCGTTGATCAGCAGATCGGAATATAAGTTCGACACCATGGGGGCCAGCGGTTCCAGCGTGGGCAACGCCCGGCGCATGCGGGTCAGCAAACGGGCATTGTCAGTCAGATCGGCGGGGCAATAGACATGGTGGCCGATCTCGTGCGCGAGGACTTCGAGCGCGAACGGCTCGAGTCGGTGCTCGGCGACTTGGCGCAAGCTGATAACGACGGAATGGTCAACCAGCCGGATCATGGCGAAGCTGCCCGACAGCTGTTCGCGTTGTTCGTCCTGCTCGTTGAAACACCACGTGGGCTCATGCAGCTGGACGTATCGGCTCCAGACTGCCAGCGCGGCCGGCCAGCGGGCCAGCCACTGGTCGCGCAGGCTTTCGAGGGGCGAACTGCCAGCGCGGCTGTTCATGTGGCGGCAATTCCTTTCGCGAACAAGTACACGTGGTGTGACGTTGCGGTGGTGATGGCGAGCGTTCGCCCGTCGCACGCGACGCTAGTCACGCCTGCGAGAAACGAAAAGACGGCTTCGTCCGAGCCCCACCGCAGGTGTCCGTGTTTTCCCAAGGCGATGCCGGCCGGCACGACGAGGCCCGCGCCCGGGGCGGGAGTATCCGCGAGACGATGAAAATGGCAACCGCAGGCATCGGCGAGCAACTGCCAAGGGGTCGTCCCATCGTGCGCGATCAGCTGATGGTTATGGCAGGCGACGCGGGGCGGGCGCTGGAACGCGCCTCCGTAGCCCCGAAACGCTCCAGCGCGCCGTACGTGTCGAAGTCCCGCTGAAGAAGCCGGCTCCCCGGCCATCGCTTGCCGCGGGCTGCACCACGGATCTGCGGCAAGCCGCTCGACGACCCGCTGCCAGGCAGCGGCAGGACCATCCCAGGTACCGCCCAGCGCCGCGGCAGCCACGGCGGGAGGCAACTGCTTCGCTACCGCGAGCGCCGCCGGCCGATACTGCGCCATCCCCGCCTGCCACGCTGCGATCTGACCTGCGGCGAGCCACTGTTCGGCCGACTCGCACGCCGCACCTGCCCGGGCGATATTTCCGAGCCATTCGGCGGGACGCGTACCGGCCTGCGTGGCCAGATTGTGAATCGCGTTGCTCAGGCCCCCCGCGATCCGCAGCGGTTCCAGGGCCAGCAGCCGCGGCGCGGCGCCGAGCCCGTCGCGCCAAAGCGAATCAACATGGGGATGCCGTGGCTCGCCGCCCAGCAGCGACGCTGCGAACAGGTCGAGCGATACGTCAAAGAGCGCGACGAGAACGCCGCGCGCCCTTTCGGGAAACTGGCGGCAGACCAGGTCGAGCAGGGGTCCGATGCGGTGGCGGAGATGCTCCAACACCGCGACAGCGTCCAACCGAGCGTTCTCACGCCGCCGCATGGCGAACCGCGTATTCAGCACCTCGCGGGAGTCTTCCAGCAGCCGCAGAAAATCGCCGCCCTCCGCCAGCGCTGTCACCAACACAGGCCTGGCGGAAGCCACGCACGACGCAGCGGCCGGCGGAGCGGTATCCCGGCTGGCAGCTCGATCTCGGCCCATCTCAGCGTTTCCATTCGAGCCAGCGCAGGTAGTTCGTATATCGCTGGTGCAGGTACTTGAGCTTGAGCACATCGTCGTACATGTGACCATAGAACTTGCGCGACTTGCTCCAATCGTTCAATACGCGCTCGATCTTGACGAGTCGCTGGCGCACCACCTGAGGCGTCAGTCCCTCGAGCCCGGCATCGAACTCCGCGCTCAGCGCGCCCACCGGGTCATCGCGATCCAGCCCGAGCCGCTCGTATTCGGCACATGCCAGATCGAACAAGCGTCGAATCCACCCAATCTTGTCCGTGCGGAGCGGCGCGTTCTCGGGTGAGTCGAAAAACGGGCAGTCCGGGTCCTGGACGAGTTTGTCGTGCAGCACGAACGGCAGCACCTGCCGGACATCCTCGAGGCTGACCTCCGTGGCCCCCCGAAAAAACGTCATTGCCTTGACGAACAACAGGCTCGTCATGAGACTGCGGACCGACAAACCGTTGCGCGTTTGAGCGCCCAGGTCTTTTTGTCTGTCTTTGCCGCTCTCCTGGGACGTGATGTGCGACCAGTCGATGCCGGCGAGCTTGGCCGTGTCCTTGGTCTTGTATTCGAACTGCAGCGCGGCGGGCTCGCAATACTCGAATTCGCTGGCGAAAAACTCCAGGCGCCGCAGGATCGGCGCCGGTAACGGAATCTGGCGAATCCGCCGATTCATCTGGTTCCATTCGTCGTCGCTGAAAATGATCTGGCCGGGTACCATCTCCTCGGGCTTGATTCCGGCCTCGATCCGCGATAGGAGCTCGCCCAGGAATCGCGTATTGAAATGCAAGGCTTTGACGACGATATCGATGCGATCGCGCAGCGCCTCGATGACCTGGTATGTCCCGCCACCGGCATCGTCATTCGCGGTCAGATACCAGGCCGAGTCCGGACATTCGTACGTCTGGTCATACAGTTCCGCATAGTTGTCGGCCATCAACGTCAGCAGCGCCGACTGGGTGCGCGTGGGAATGCGGTTGTACTCGTCGATAATCTTGACGCGCATGCTGAGCCATTTTCGCCAGCCGATGCTGATCTGGTCGAGACTGCGGGCCTGGACCAGGTCGGCGGGCAGGGGGCTGCCGAGCAAGTCGGCGATGGTCATCTGCGGCTGCCCCTTTTGAATCGCCCGCCGCACGTCGCGCAGGGAATACCCTGCAAGGATGCCCATCAGGATGGCGCTGGACGTCTTGCCGCGGCCAGGGCCCCCGACGAGCAGGCACTTGGCGCGGACGGCAAACGTCAGCAACGGCAAGAGTACAAAGCTGCTATAGCTTTGCCCGGACGGACACGTGACGCTCCCCCGGAGGTCGCCCATGGGAAACTGCTGTGCGGGCCCGTCGTGATACTCGATGTCGTAAAACGGGCTGATGACGGCATGATTCACGATCCAGAAGTACCCCTGGCGCAGTTTCTCGTCCAGCGCCAGAGGACCGCCGGCGGTCTCTTCCTGGAGGGAAACCGGTCCACGATAGAGTTCCGCGACGTCAAATTCGCGTGGCGTCACTTGGACCTGCGGGTTGGTCGGGGCTTCCGACACCCGCTGAAACAGCTTTCCGATCATGAGGGTCTCCTGGCGTTGCCGGCGGGGTCAGGCCACTCGGCAAGCTCATGAATTTATCGAAGACATGCGTGGCGTGGCAGTCGAAACAGGCCGAATGCCGATACGTCCGACGCATTTCCGAGAAGCGAGCCGGGAGCTGGTCGAGATCGTCGGGCGAGCGGATCTCGGTGACCGGGATTCCGTAAACCTGCGCGGTAAAGCTGCAAGGGCTGACCAAACCCCTCCCATCGAGAAACAGAAATCGTGCGCCCGGTTCACAGTCTTCGAGCGGGATGGAAGCACCCCGCGCCGAGCAATCGATGCGGCGCAGATACTGGTCGTTGCCCAACACCGCGAGCCCCAGACCGCCGAGCCGCTCGCGTAGGGCAGGCAACCGCTCGACGAATCGAGTCACTTGCTCCGGCAGCAACCGGTGTGCGGCGTAGAACTCAGGGCGCTCCACGCCGCCTAACTGGTTGAACGTCAACTCGTCGAAACCCCAGTGTGCCAGCTCTTCACTCCACACGTCGAACGAGTCGATGTTGTCTCGCATCAGTACGCAGTTCACGCGCAGCAGGAGTCGTCGCTGAGGATCTTCACTACGTAACTGCCGCACGCCGGCTTGCACTTGCCGGTGGAGCCCTTTCATGCCCCGAAGGCGATCATGAAAATCTTCCGGTCCGTCGATGCTTACGGTGACTTGGTGATAGCGGGCCAGCAACTCTCGGCGAACCTGCGGCTCCACCAGCCTCCGACCGTGCGTCGTAATACCCAACTGTAGGCCGGGACAGCCACCACAGGCGTCGGCCAGTCCGGTAAGCCCCGGCCATTCCAAAGGCTCTCCCCCCAGCCAGCTGAGTAAGACGTTCCGGTTTCGCTGGGAAACGTAACGACGCAGGACGTCTGCCAGATGGATAACCCATTCGGTCGGCACCAAGCCCCGCGGTCGCGCCACTTCCCGGCTGAACCCGCAGAACGGACAGGCCAACGAGCAAAACTCCACCACGCGCCAGACAATCACGAAATCCGTTTTCATGGATGACTGAGCACTAGCCAGTTACAATAGCCTCAACTTTCACGCGCTATTTGCACGGAGGCGGTGAAACGAATAAACGAGGTCGAGAGTATAGATAGGTGTGTCCCCGTCCGCAGCTGGTCGCTAGCTCCGCATTCCGTTCGAGACTTGCGGGGAAACTCGTTTAACCCGCAGCTGGAGGTACCGGGAGAGGAGACTGAAGGGGAGTTGCTTGACTTGGTTGTCGAATTGAGTGAACTTGTCCAACGCTGCAAAGGCGGCGACCAGGCGGCGATGACGGAGCTGGTCGACCGCTACAAGCACCGTGTTTTTGCGCTGTGCTACCGTATGCTCGGGCATCGCGAAGATGCCGAGGATGTCACTCAACAGACCTTTCTGCGGATGCTGAATCATCTCGACCGGTGGGACGTCCAGCGGCCGTTTGAACCGTGGCTGCTGACCATCGCTGGCAACCGCTGCCGCACGGCGTTGGCCGCGCGTGCGAAACGGGGCGCGATGCAGCCGATGACCGAGCCCGTTCCCGATCCTGCCCCCGATCCGTGGGCCGTTCGGCATTTGTCGGAGGAGGTCGACCTGGCACTCCAAACGTTGCGGTGCGATCACCGCGAGGCGTTTGTGTTGTTTCATCTGCACGAGATGAGCTACGACCAAATTGCCGAACACTTGAGCCGTCCCGTGGGTACCGTCAAGACGTGGATTCACCGCGCACGCATGGCCTTGATTCAGCAGTTGCAGCGGCGCGAGGCCTTGGAGAACTGTCCCTATGCGGTGCGCTAACTTTCAATTGCGTTTCCATCGGCTGCTTGATGAGCGCCAGTTGCCCCAGCAGGATCCTGCGTTACAGGCACATGCACGGCATTGCGGAGCGTGTGGGGAGCTGTTGTCTGGGCACGAGCGGCTCGTCCAAGGGCTCCAGGGACCTGGGCGCGGGCTGTCGCCGGATTTCGCCGAACGCACGGTCGCGGCCTGGTTCCGTCAACGGAGCGACTCGAGTTGCGATGCAAGCGACCATGCCCCGTGGACTGTCCCGGCCGCCATGCCGCCCGCACGACCGGAACCGGCCCGCGCGGCCCAGTCGTTCTGGCGGTGGGGTCGCCGATGGCGCCAGGCCGGATGGCCGCTGGTCGCGGCGTTGGGGCTGTTCTTGATGCTGGTCCCGTGGGCCTATCAGCGCGCAGAGCGGCGCGGACCGGAGCGATCCTGGGCCGACCGTCACCCCGCCCCCGGCGAACGTGGCCGGCGCGCCTCGCCTGGAACGCTGCTTGGCTGGTTGCCTGGCGGTCGACGAGTGGCTGGACCCCGAGCGGTCCCCGCGCCGGACTCCGTGCCCGCCCCGCAGTCAGTGGACCCGGCATTTCCTTCGTCGGAAGCGCCAGCTCCCCCATCCCAACTCGCCAACGCAGGATTGCCACCCGTGGCACCCGAGTTCGGCAAGGAGCTAAGTTCGGATGAGCTGCGTCTGCTCCTCGTCGAAATGTGGACCAGCTTCCCTCAGATTCCGCCCGCTCCCCGCACCCCCATCGATCGCCTGGCGGGGGGAATCCGTCCTTTAACTTCGACCCTCGCCGGAGCCTGGGACGCGTTGCGACGTTCGTTCCCCGTCCCCATGGGGGACAACGATTCCGGACAGGCCTCACCACCGATTCGCCCTTCGCTCGGCTCTCCAGCCTAAGCCCCGAGACTCGGACGCGACGCACGACGCTCCTCGTAGTACTCGGACTCCTTTCGCCTACTGGTACTCGTACTCGGAACTGGCGGGATCAAGGCGGGGGCCCGATTGGCGGGGCACATTCGAGTACGAGTAGGAGTACGAGTAGGAGTAGAGGAAGGAATCCCCCCCGCACGCGGAATAACCGTCATCTTTGCGCTAACGTAATTTTCTACCCTGTCCGGACGAACTCGCGCATCCACACAGCTTACCCAACCGCTTCAGTTTCGCAGTGATAGCAACCGATGAAACGGGTGTCGACGGAAGGAACAGGTCCCCGCGACGGGACCGCCAGCCCTCACCACCTCACACATCAGGAGACTATCCTGTGGCCAAAAGCAAGATCAACGCGACGCACGAGGAGCGGCGGGGCAAAGAAGAGCGGCGAGGAAGCGATCGTCGGAAGGAAAGCCAACCGGTGGCCGTCGAGCGGCGGGGAACGGAACGCCGGAAGGTGCAGCGGCGGCGGCAGATTGATCCGACCACCTGCGAGCGCGACTATACGACGGAAGAAATCGAGTTCATGCACGCGTTGGATCTGTATAAACGCAACAGCGGTCGCATGTTTCCTACCTGCAGCGAGATCCTGGAAGTGATCCGAGGGCTGGGTTATGTACGACCGGCAGCCACGGAAGTCGTGCCGAGTGAGTCGGCCACGGTAGCGGCAGAAACGGCGGTTGCGGCGGAAGCGACCGTATGTTCCTCTCCGTGTGCCGGCTGATCCCGTATTGCACAGCAAGATTGGCCAGGGGCTATCCGGCCGATTGCCAGGGAAACGCGGACCCACCGGTCCGCGTTTTCTGTTTCGAAGGCCGCCGTGCACCGGGAACGGGCATTGCCGAGGAGAGAAGGGCTGCGCTAGAATTCGGCCCTCGCGTTGCGGTACCGCGGCCCCCGGAGCGCCGCCAGTCGACCCATTTTGGGAACGTTGGGAAAACGTCATGGCAAAGTCCGCCAAGAATGCGATCAGTCCGACTCGGCAGGAGGACTATCCCGAGTGGTATCAACAGGTGATCAAGGCCGCGGACCTGGCGGAGGTGTCGCCGGTTCGGGGCTGCATGGTGATCAAGCCCTGGGGCTGGTCGATCTGGGAAAACATGCAACAGGTGCTGGATCGCAAGTTTAAGGAAACAGGGCACGAAAACGCCTATTTTCCCCTGTTCATCCCGTTGAGCTTCCTTGAAAAGGAGGCGCAGCACGTGGAGGGGTTCGCCAAGGAATGCGCCGTCGTGACGCATCACCGGTTGGAGCCCGGCCCGAATGGAGGGCTGATCCCGACCGGCAAGCTGGATGAACCGCTGATTGTGCGCCCGACGAGCGAAACGATTATCGGTTCGATGTTCGCGAAGTGGGTGCAATCCTATCGCGATCTGCCGCTGCTGATCAATCAATGGGCAAACGTCGTCCGGTGGGAGATGCGCACGCGGTTATTCTTGCGGACCGCCGAATTCCTCTGGCAGGAAGGACACACCTGCCACGCGACGGAGGCGGAAGCGCGGGAAGAGACGATGCGGATGCTGCACGTCTACGCCGATTTCGCCGAGAAGTACATGGCGATGCCGGTGATCAAGGGGGAGAAGACGGCGGGGGAGCGGTTTCCGGGAGCGGTTTCGACGTATTCCATCGAGGCGATGATGCAGGACCGCAAGGCCTTGCAGGCCGGGACGTCGCACTTCCTGGGGCAGAACTTTGCCCATGCACAGGAGATCAAGTTCCAGGATCAGCAGGGCACGGAGCAATTCGCGTGGACGACTTCGTGGGGGGTGTCGACGCGACTGGTGGGAGCACTGCTGATGACGCACAGCGACGACGACGGGCTGGTGCTCCCGCCCCAATTGGCGCCAAAGCATGTGGTGCTGCTGCCGATCTATCGCAATCCCGAGGAGCGGGCTCAGGTACTGCCCTACGTCGACAGTTTGAAGCGCGAACTGGAGGACCAGGCGTACGGAGACGGTCGCTTGCGGGTAATGATCGACGACCGCGATATTCGCGGCGGCGAGAAGAGCTGGTTTCACGTCAAGCGAGGCGTGCCGCTGCGAGTGGAAGTGGGCCCGAAGGACATCGCCCAGAACGGTGCCTTTGTGGCGCGGCGTGACACAGGGGAAAAGAAAGGGTTCCCGCGAACCGAATTCGTGCAGACGGCGTCTCGCATGCTGGGATCGATGCAAGACGAGTTGTTCGGGCGGGCTCAAGCGCTGCGCGCGGCCCATACGCGGTCCATCGACACGCTCGACGAGTTCCGCGAGTACTTTACGCCGCGCAACCCTGACGCGCCCGAGATTCACGGCGGCTTCGCTCTGTGTCATTTCGTCGAGGACCCACGCACGGACGAGATCCTGAAGGACCTGAAGGTCACCATTCGCTGCGTCCCCCTGGACGCGCCGCAGGAATCGGGCCGATGTTTGTTTACCGGGCTGCCCAGCACGCGTCGCGGGGTGTTTGCCAAAGCGTATTAGGTGCGAGAAGGACAACACAACGATGGCATCCCGCAGGATCCTGGTCACCGCCGCGCTCCCGTACGCCAACGGACCGATCCACCTCGGCCACCTGGTGGAGTATATCCAGACGGACATCTGGGTCCGGTTCCAGAAGCTTCGAGGACATCGGTGCGTGTTCGTATGCGCGGACGACACCCACGGCACGGCCATCATGATTCGGGCTCGCCAGGAGGGGCGTAGTGAAGCATCGCTGATCGCGGAAATGAGCGAGCAGCATCAGCGGGACTTCGCGGGCTTCGACATCCAGTTCGACAATTATGGCAGCACCAACAGTCCCTCCAACCGCGAACTGTGCGGCCGCATCTGGACGGCTCTCCGCGCGGCGGGACTGATCAAGGAAGCGGACATCAGCCAGTTGTACGACCCGGTGGCGGGCACCTTTCTGGCTGACCGCTTCGTCAAGGGGACGTGTCCTCGTTGCCGGGCTCCGAACCAGTACGGAGATAGTTGCGATAAGTGCGGTCACACCTATTCGCCCAGCGATCTAATTGATCCGGTCAGTACGCTGAGCGGCGCGACGCCCGAAATACGCTCGGCTCGGCACTTATTCGTCGAGTTGGAACGAATGCATGACTTCCTCCGGGAATGGACGCAGACCGGCAGCCGACTGCAGACGGAAGTCGCGAATTATCTGAAGGGACATTTCCTGAACGAGCCATTGCGGGACTGGGATATCTCGCGACCAGCACCCTATTTCGGATTCGAGATTCCCGACGCGGCGGGCAATTTCTGGTACGTCTGGTTCGATGCCCCGGTGGGATACATGGCGTCTCTGGCAGATTGGTGCCAGCGCACCGGCGAGCAATTCGACGCGTGGTGGCCCCAAGGAACGGATGCGGAGAATCGAGGTCCTGAAATCCATCACTTCATCGGCAAAGACATCACCTACTTCCACACGCTCTTCTGGCCGGGGATGTTGCGAGCGGCGGAGTTCAAGTTGCCGACCAAGGTACACATCCACGGATTCCTGACCGTGGGCGGCGAAAAGATGAGCAAGAGCAAGGGGACGTTTATCAAGGCGTCGACCTACCTGGCCCGGCTGCCTCCCGCGGCGCTCCGCTATTACTACGCGACCAAACTGGGACCTCGGCTCGACGACCTCGATCTCAACCTCGACGAGTTCGTCGAGAAGGTGAACGCGGATCTCGTCGGCAAGGTAGTCAACATCGCCAGCCGATGTGCCCGGTTTGTCGAGTCGACGGGGCTTTCGCCCCCCTATCCCGACGACGGGGGGTTGTTCGCCCACGCGGCCGCAGCGGGGCAGGAGATCGCCCACGCGTACGAAAACAGCGAC
>JBFWYF010000003.1:0-34346 GCA_050186685.1 Pirellulaceae bacterium | reverse complement strand
GCCAGCGAAGCACTCGTGTTGCCGGTGGACGCGCAGGCGGCTCGCTTCGCGCCGGTGGCTCGGGCGTGCGTGAAAGCTGCCGACATGCCGTTGTCTTTGAAGCTGCCGGATGGGTTCATCCCCTCGTATTGCAGGTATAACCGCCCGGGCTCCATGCCGATGTAACGCCCCACGCTGTCGGCCTGCTGCAACAACGTCTGCCCTTCGCCGACGGTCACCACCGCCGCCGGTTGAGCAAACGGGAGCAGTTCATGAAATCGCCACACGCCGCTGAAGCGTAGCGGCTCGTAGCGCAGCGACCACATCCGCTCGAAAGCCCGCAGCGACGAAGGGACACCGACGCGGTCCCACTCGTACGCGACATCCAGTAACCCCCCACACCGGGTGCAGGCGACCAGCGTTTCCCCGACGCTATACGTCGCGCCGCAGGCGGGCGCAATGCACTTCTGGAAGGCAAAATCGGACAGCGACACGGGGTGACTCGCGGGTGTATACGGGATTAACTTGTTATGCCGTCGGGATTTCTCGCTCAGAAGCCCGGGTAGTCTACGCCAGTAGGCAAATTGCATCAAGAACGGCTTGCGGGCGGCAGAGGGTGTCCTTCCCGATCCCGGTTGACTAGAATCAAGGACACACGTCTCACCGCGGTGGCCGGACGCGGAAACGGGAGCTCAGACAAATCCGATGCAGTCGTTAAGCGATCGCGGCATTTTTCCTTGTCTCGCCGCGATGGTCGTGATTTTGAGCGCGATCAGGTCCCCTGACGACGCGGAAGGTGCGGACCGAATCGTACTCCGCAATCTGACCGTGATCTCGGATCGAACGGTAGCATCGTTGGATGTGGACGGTGTACGCCTGGACAATGGCTCGCTGCTGACGTGGGACGAGATCGAGAAAGCAACGGTAACGCCCACGCAGCAAGTGGAATTCGATGCGCTGCTGAAACAGCTGGGTGAACCCCTGTATCGGATCCGCCAACGCTTGTCGACCGGCGACTACGCCGGCTTGCTGGCCTACGCCGAGCCGATTTACCCGCGGTACGCAGGGCGCGACAGTGCCACGGCGTACATGGTCGAACAGTCGCTGATGTGGGGGCGCTTGGCGGCCGGACGGCGCGAAGCCGCATTGGAACCGTATCTCCGCTGTCTGGCGTATCTGCGAGCACATCGTGGTCGGGCGGAACTGCCGGGGGACCGCCGGTTGCAGGTCGACTGGCAGTCGGGGCTGACTGCCGAACTTGCCCCCGTGTGGTTCGTTGCGCTGGCGGCGCGGGATCACCTGCCCGAAGTGTTCCGGCGGATTGGGGAACTGCCCCGGCCTCGGCCTCCCGGCGTGTACGTGTATTATGTCAGCCTGGCTCTGGCGGCGGGTGAAATGGAGTCGGCCAGCCAGGTCCTGGCGACGATTCCGTCGTCCGAGCCCCGCATCGCCGAGCTGCGGAGTATTCTGGCGGCTCAACAGGAGATTCTGCAGAACCAGTCGGGCGAGGCTACGGCGGTGCTGGTCGCGGCTCACGACGATATTTCGCAGGCCAATCGCCCGTTGGCCTGGTACTGGCTGGGGCTCAGCCAGCTGGCATCGACCGATCAGGACCGACGCCGGCAGGGAGCGCTCGAGCTGTTGCGGATCCCTGCCCTGCATGGTCGGGAGGCCCCGGAACTGGCCGCGGCGGCGCTATACCGAGTCATGAACGAGCTAGCGACGGCGGGCGATGTACGCGGGAGTATTGCCGTGCGGCGGGAACTGCTCGAACGATATGGTCAGACTTATTACGCGGGGCGGGCACGCGCGGCTTCGCCAGAGCCGGCCGACACGAAGGAGACACCATGAGATTTGGCAATTTGGCGGCGGATCGTCCCCACTTCCGATGGGCGCGGTGGGCCACGTACGGGTTGTTGCTCTTGCTCTGGCTGGGTTGGCAACAGGCGGGGCTTCCCCGGCCAGCGGCGTGGGCGCAGGAGGACAAGCTGGAAGACGTCACCGAGACGCCGCCTCCGACTGCTCCGGCCGCCCCCGCGCCGTCCGGTGCCCGTGCGGCCGAGGACGCCGAAGTGCCATCATCCCTGCTCGACATGTTTATCGACAGCGGGATCATCGGCTACATCATCACCTTGCTGTCGGTCGTGGCCGTCGGGTTTATGGTCGAGCATGCCATGACGATTCGCAAGAACGTGTTGATGCCCGAGCAGGTCGTGGCGGACGTCGACAACCTGATCCGTCAGGGACAGATCGACGAGGCACTTCAGTACTGCCAGCAGCCCGAAAACCAGTCCTTGTTCGCGAACGTGGTACTGGCGGGGCTGGAGCGCTATCGCAGTTCCGAGTTCGGCTTCGCCGAGTACAAAGCGGCCGTTGAGGAGGAGGGAGAGGAACAGACAAGTGGTCTCTATCGCAAAACCGAAGTTCTCGGGGTGATCGGTGCGATCGCCCCCATGCTGGGACTGCTGGGCACCGTCCAAGGCATGATCATGGGATTCAACAAGATTGCCTCGAGTGGCGGGTCGGCTCGCCCGGATGAACTGGCCTCGAGCATCAGTCTCGCGCTGGTGACCACGTTCGAAGGATTGGTCGTGGCGATCCCAACAATGGTGGCGTTCAGCTTTTTCCGTAATCGGATCGACACCCTGGTGGCCGAAGCCGGGAAGCGGGTGGAGCAGGTCCTGGGTCCGCTCGGACGTCGGCGCACGTGAAGAATCGCGGGCCGGGGCGATCGGATCGGGCAGCTGATAGCCACGAGGCGATTCCCGCTCGAGGCTCCGCCCTCCAGTACGGGAACAGGAACCAAGCGGTATGCGACTGACCAAACACCCGCGCAAAAGGCGTATGGAAATGGATATGACGCCGATGATCGATGTCGCCTTCCAGCTGATCATCTTTTTCATGACAGTATCGCAGATGTCCGAGGTCTCGCGGGAGCCGGTCCAGCTGCCGAAGCAGGCTGGCGAGGAACAGGAACAGCCCAAGACGTTGATCATCAATGTGACGGAGGACGGTGAGTATCGCGTGGCCGGTGAACCGATTTCGACGGCCGGCTTCGTTTCGCTTGTCAGCGAGGAAGTGCAGCGGGCCGGAGACGATCCGAATCAGGTGGTCGTCGTCGTCCGCGCCGACGAGCGGGGGGCCAGCCGAGGAGTGAACGACGTCGTGACGGCCATGGGCACCCTGGGCATCACGCGCGTGCGGATCGCTGTCCAAGCCGCCGAGTGACTGGCAAAGGAACAACCGGATGAAGCTCACGAGTCGCAAGCTGCAGCGTGGTGCGAAATTTGAACTGTCGATGACCAGCATGATCGACGTGGTTTTCCTGCTGCTGATCTTCTTCATGACGACGACCGCCTACGTCAAGCCGGAGAAGCACCTTGATCCGGCGATTAAGGTCAGTGAGCGGTCAGCGGCCAGCGCCGCGAGCGATCTGGAGCCCGCGATCGTGGAGGTCCGCCGCTCCGGCGACCAATTTGTATTCAAGCTAGGTGTCCGGGAGCTGACCTCGCAGGACGAGCTGACGTCGCTTCTGCGCCAGTTCCCGAACAAGCTGGATGGTGCCTTTGTGCGAGTGAGTTCGGAGGCGCCGTTCCGCATGGCGGCGGCGGCCATCCAGGCGTGTAAGAATGCGGATTTCACGACGGTGTCGTATATTCCGTGGGAACCTTAATCGAGGCGGCACGGATGAGACGCGGCCCAAACCTCCTTGCGATTGTCCTGCTCGGCGCCTGGACCGGCGCCGTCTGCGCCGACGATAACGAGGTCCTCGAGCGGTTTCTGACACGGCTCGGTCTGGTCGAGCTCCAAGCACTGCACCTCGAGCAAGTGCTGGACGGCATGCAGCCGGGTGAGCCGCGAACCCGCACGGCGGAGCGGTTGGCCGACATCTACGCGGGGCAACTCGTCGAGAACTCGGAGAGTAAGACCGAGTATGATCGCGTTCTGCAGCGCATTCAGCGGCTGGTCGAGCGGATCCCGGAGTCGAAGACCGCGTCGCTCGAGGTCATGCTGCTCCAAGCGGACTACGTCCGGGCTGAAACGCTGATGGCGAAGTGGACGGCGGATCGAAGCGAGGAGGCTGCGCGCGACGAGGCCGCCCGCATCCTGACGAGCATCGCTCCACAACTGGAAACGCGGCAAGAGCAGTTGCGCGGTGCCGTCGACAAACTGTCGGAGAGTCTGGATGGCATACGCGATGAGGATCTGTATGCGGAAAAATTACGTGAGCTCACGCGATTGGAATCGGTGGCTGGACGCGCATCGTTCTTCGCGGCCTGGTCGAACTACTATTGGGGGCTGGCGAACCAGCCGCTGGTAGCCACGCATCCGGGTTTCGTCAAGGCACGCGAGATTTTCCGTCGCGTGCTCGGAATCGAGGGGGCCTATGGCGAGGTGCAGGCGGACAGCCTAGGCCTCGAGTCGATCTGGCGAGCCCGGACGCTAATCGGCCTGGGAATGACGGAAGCGACGCAGGGCAATCCGAGCGGCAGCACAGCCTGCTTCGACTTGCTGGAGCGTGGTCCTGCGCCCCCCGAAATTCGCGAAATGGCCGCTTATTGGCGGCTGCAGTCGCTGTTGAACGCCAATCGCTGGACCGAGGCCCTCGAGCTAGCGCGGCAGTACGTAAGTGCCCTGACGGCGACGGCGAGCCAGGGCAGAGTCAGTTTTGCGGTCAGCCTGATCCAGGCCGGGTTTGCGGGCAAGTTGCCCGATCCGCAACTCGCCCAGCAACTCGGCGCGCTCGGCGTGACGGCGTTGATCAAATTAAGGCAGCTCGGGGCACTCCGGCAGCTGATCGCCAAGTACAACGTCCCCGTGGAAAAACAGTCGGGGTTCTATCTGCTGTGGTTCGCTGGACAGCAGCGGCTGGAGCAGGCGCAAACCAGTCAGCGCGATGAGGACTACGCGGCCGCGCGCGATTCGCTCGCCGCGGCGCTGTCCGCTGCCGACGCCCAGTCGGACCCGCCGTCGGCCGCCCAATGCCGCTACCAGCTGGCGTGGTGCCAATATCAACTCTCGGCCTTTGCCGACGCCGCGCAAAGTTACGAGACCGCACGCGACGGTTTCCGGAGGACCGATGCCAAGTCGGCGGGAGACGCGGCCTGGATGGCTTTCGTCTGCTACCAGTCGCTCGCCAAGACGCAGCGCCAGTACGTGGGGCGTGCAATCCAGGTGCTGACCGACCTGAAACGCGAGTTCCCTAATCATCCTCAGGCCCAGCGCGCCGACTTCTTCATCGGCAAACTGCAACAGGCCGAGCTGCCGCCGGAAGAGATGATCGGCAAACTGAAGGCCGTCGCACCGGGGACGCCCGACTACGTATTGTCGCGTTTCGAGATCTGCCAGCTGTCGCACGAGCGCTGGCGGAACTCCAGCCCCGCGGAGAAACGCCGCTGGGCTGAACGGACCACCGAGGCTGCGGACGAGTATCAGCGCGTCGCCGCGGACGGGGCGGACCCTGCGCGACAGCTGCGCGCCAGTCTGTACGCGGCCGAGGTGGCTCTGAGCGGCGAACCGCCGGATGACGCCGCGGCGCAGCGTTATCTCGACTCGGCACGTGCCTGGGTGGAAGCGGCAGAATCCCCCTCGCTGGCGGCGGAGTATCACTACCGGCGCCTGCGACTGGCGGGACACCGGGGCGATGCCGCGGAGAGGCAGCAGCACGCGGCCTGGATTGCGGAACACGGCGTCGGAACGGCCTTCGAAATCCCCGCGTTGGTGATCGTCGCCCAGGTCCTGGAGAAAGGGTTGGCGGACCCGCAGGCCTCGCCGTCGGTCCTGCGAGAGGGATACGATACCTACCAGCGGCTGGTCGCGCATTACGGCGAAACACCGGATGCCCTGCGAGCTCAAAAGAACGCCCAGGTGGCAGCGTCGCGTTGGGCGCAGTGTGCCGAACGGTTGAGCGAGTTTGAAACCGCGGGACGATTGTTGTCCAATTTGCTGGAGGCGTTTCCGCGGGAGCCCGCTTACCTTCGGCGAGCGGGATTGGTCGCGTGGCAACTTAAGAACTACGCTACGGCCCTGGAACACTGGCGCACACTGGCGGCAGGGTTGCCCAAGGAAAGCGAAGGTTGGTTCGAGGCGAAGTACTACCAGCTGGCATGTTTGATCCACGTAGATGAAGCACAGGCCCGCACGGCCTTGCAGCAGTTCGAGATCTTATACCCCCAACTGGGACCCCCGGCGTGGCGTGGGCGATTTGCTGAGTTGAAGCGAGAACTTGACAAGAGTACGGGATGAATGCTCCTAAGCCACCGCCGCGCATCTTGAACGCGGACGAGGAGCGCAAAGTCCAGAAGTTCCTGGAACTCGCGGCTCCGATCGTGCTGGAAAGCCCCGCGCTGAACGCTGACCGTTGGCGCCGGCTCGCGCACCTGGCCGGCGAGCTGGAGTTGTCGGCGAACGAGTTCCAGTCCACGTTGGAAGACCTGCTGAAGCGAGGCGTCCTGCAGAAGATCGAGGTGCAGCCGCCCAAGCCGCCCCCCTTGCCGGCGCGGACGGAGCGACTATCGGACAGTGCGGCTGCCGATCTGCCGCAGGATGAAGGCTTCGCCTTGGCGCCGCCGCGCCATGTCGTCCCCCCCCCGCGGACAATCCGGCTCGCAAGCGAGGCGGTGCCCGCGGAAAGGCCAGAGGCCGGCACGGCTCGGCCGCCGCCGGAGCTCTCGGCGTCCGTCGGCTCGCGGCAGTCGAATGAACCGGAGAGGGCCGGGGCCGCGCCGGCCGGAGCGGAACCAGCGGCGCTCCCGGCGACCGCCTCGGAAGCTCGACCGCCCCGCTGGCTTCCCCCTGTCGCTGCGGGAGGGCCAGCGCCGGCCCGAAACGACGAGGAGCCGGGGGAAGTCCCCGTCGATGCCGAGCGCGCCGACGAATCATGGCGCCGCGAGGTGCCGGCGGCACCGCCGCCTCCCGCTGAGCTGGACAGCCCTTCCGCGGACGGCGAACGGTCAGGGCGGTGGCGGATTGAAGGCGAGCCAGTTCCGATTCCTCCGCCTCCGCCGAAGCGGCCTTACCAGACTTTTCTGGATTACGTTCGCCAGTCGTGTGCGTCGGTCACCGGCAAAATCCCTGTAGAGTTGGAACAGCGAATGCTGAGCCACGGTGTCCGTCTCTTGGGACTGTCGGGCATCTATGCGCGCCATCTGCTGCTGGAAATGGCAGCGGAGCAGGGGCTGAAGCTCGCTTCCGGGGCCGTGCTGCCGGCGCAAGCGTCCCGCGCAGCTCCGGTCCCTAGCGATCCGCGGCTGGAGGCTTTTCGCCGGTCGGCAACTCCGATTCTGGCGCTGCACCGGGGTATCAATGCGCAGAGCCGACTCCTGCTGATGGCCGTGGCGCGGGAACAAGGCTTTGACGAGGCGGAGCTCGACTCGGCCGTCTCGTCCCTGTCCGCAGCTTCGGCGTCCTCTGTGTCGGCGGCGACGGTCGAGCCGGATCCTTTGCAGGCGGAACGATTGCCGCCGTTCCGCGAGCAGGTCCGTGCGTCGCTGGAGAAGTTGCCTCGCGGTATCCTCGCTCCGCAGCAATTCGACCGGCTGATGGTGGCTGGCGTCGAAGCATATGGGTTGGACCGCGAGGCGGTGCAGCAGGTGGTCCGTGAAGTTGCCCAGCAGCGGAAAATCGCCGTCATTGAACCGGAACAGGCGGAGCAGTACGTGGCGGACCTCGTCACGGAGTTGCTCGGCGATGACCATTGGTTGGCGGCCGCCAAACGCGAACGGGTGCTGCAGACCGGCGCCCAGTGGGGACTGATGCCGGGACGTATCGAAGAGATCATGGCGCGGCGTGTGGCGGCTCAACGCGCCATCCGGTCCCGTGAGCAGGCGACGACACGCCTGGCACTGGGGGCGGCGGGCGTCGCCGCGGTCGTAGTGATTTCTCTCCTGGGTTATGTGTTCACTCAGGGAGGCCGGCGGGACACGGTTCCGGACGTTTCCGACGTGGCGCGGATCGGGCGGGCCGCCCCTGTCGTTCCGCCGGCCGATGCGAGTCGTGACGACAGCTGGTGGGGCGTCCATCTGGCCTTCGCCGTCGATAAGGCGCGGCAGGCTTTTCCAGAATTACGTCCCACGCTGCAGGACATTGCACACCGCGAGCCGGCGCGGCGCGAAGCCGCCTATCGCCAGCTGGTCGACTTACTTTTGCGGCCCGAGCGATCCGACGAAGACCGCCGTGTGCTGCTGGAGGTGTTGAGTGGATGCCTGGCGCTGGATCCCCAGGTGGATGCCATTCGGCCGCCACTCGCCGAGTTGCTGGAGCTTGTACCGCTGCCTGACGGCCGATTGCCGGACGCGGAGCGGGAGCTTTCGCTGATATTCTGGTCCGTGCGCACGGTGACCTCAGCATTCAGCGCACGGTCCATTCCGGAGGCGCGCGTCCAGGAGCTGGCAGAGCGACTGGGATTCGCGGTGGGAACGGTGATCGACACGGCCCAAGCGCCGGGCCAGATGGAGCGTACGGCTCTCGCGGCACTGGGCGACCGGTTGTTTCGGATGTTGATTGCGGTGGCTCCGACCCGAGGCGACCAAGCCGCACGGCTGCATGCCACGGTGTCGCAGCAGGCATTACCCTATCTCGACGCGAGGAAGCGCGACACGTTGAACGCCGAGTTTCTGGCCGCTGTGCTGAGCGCGTCCGCGGAGACCTGGCCGACCTATGAGAGTCTTGTCCGAGCGACCGTCACCTCGCCGGAGCCCCTGGCAGTACTCAAGCTACTCGATCTCTACGAAACGACGACGAACGCCGAGTTGCAGGCGTTTCTCGGCAATCTGCTGCGTGAACGGAGCGAGCCGTCAACCGATGCGCTGACCGTGCAACAAGTCGTGGAACGGGTTCGCCGGGCACTCGGTGTCGCCATCGTCGCCGGCGCCGACGAGGACCGGAAGCGGCTCGAGCGGGAAGCAAGGAAGGCGATCGAGCAGGCGACGGCGAAGGCCGATGAAACGGATCGGCTGCTCGACGAATTGGTGGTGCTCGCCCACTACTCGACGTTGGAATGCGCTCAAGCCCATCACGCTGCCGGCGATGCGGCCATCGAAGCGCTTCGTGCGTCAGGACCGAAGCTCGCGAAGGCGCTCGGGACGACGGGCGACGAGACGAAAGCCGATGCCGAACCCGAGCCGGAGGATGCCTCGGCAGCGCTGGAGCCGGAGCTGCGCAGTGCTGTCGGGGCTCTGCTGCAAAAGCGAATGCCGCCCACCGTGCGTCTCGAGGCGATTGGCAGTCTGGCTCGGTTGACCGTCCGGCTGCCAGACATTTCACCGCGTTATGCGGCCGGAATCGCCGCCTACTTGCTGGCGAACCGTTCGGCGGGAGAGCAGCGGGGTGTGATCGAGCATGCCGCGGCCCTCGGCCGCTGGAACCAGCTGCTCATCGCCATCGCCGACCGGATGGAGGAGGCCTCGTTGTCGAGAGCCCAGTTGCACGAGCTGTTGGGCGCGATGCTTGGCAGGTCCGTCATTGCGGGGGACGGCAAGGAATGGCTCTCGATAGCGCGGGGCGAGGTCTGGCGGCAGGTGCTGAAGCAGCTGGGTGGCGATAAGCCTGCGGCCGACGAACAACGCGGCGAGCGGGCGCGACAGGCGTTGCAGGAGCTCTATCTGCAGCAGGCACGCACCATGAACATTCCGCTTTCCGATGCGGATCGTTCCCAGAGCTCGCCCGTGCCGTTGCTGGTCGCCCTGGTCCGCGAGACCGCGGCCCGGTTGAGCGGTAGTTTTCCGAACGACCCGGAAGCGGCGGAGCTCGGGCGGCTGACCTACGACATCACGGCCGCCGAGTACGTCGCGGCCAACGACCTGCAACTCGCGGCGCTGATCGAACGGATCTGGCTGCGCACGCTGGCGCTGGAAGCGGCCCGGCGCGACGAAGCCCGTGCCGCGGCGGCACGCGGAATTGTCGCGGAGTTGACGGAACTGGACCGCCATTCACGTCACGTGCTGATTCAATTGCGAGACGGAGAAGCCGCGCTGTTGCGAATGTGGCTGCTGATTGCCAGGTGAATTCCATGCTCAAGTATTCCCAACTCGCCGTGCCCCGCCGTTCGCTCGCCTGGATGGCTGTCCTGCTGGCCGTGTCGCCCGTTCCAACGGCCTGGGCGGTGATCGTGATTGAGAAAGGTACCGGCACTCGGATTCGCGGGCATCTTGTATCCGACGAACCGGCTCGCCTGGTCATCCGGGAAAGGCTGCCGGACGGGTCCCTGCAGGAACGTACGATTCCGCGGGCCAGCGTGGACGACGTGATCCAGGCTGTTTCCGCCGAGCGGCTGCAGGCACTCGACAAGCGGAACCCGCAGGCATACCGGGACTATGCCGAGGAGCTGGCCGAGAAGCGGGAAGATCCGGACGCCGAGGCGACCGCCATTCGGCTGTTCCTGATTGCGGCGTATCTCGAGCCCACCAAGCTGGGGCGCAGTTCGCTGCTCGGGATGGTCGCCTTGGCCCGATCGCCGGCGGAGGAGCGTAAGTTTCGCGCGCTCGCCTTCCTGTTGGACGGCGCGCATGATCGTTCGGTATTGCGGGAACCCGCTGGCGGGTCCCTCGACATTATGGCCTTGAGTCGAGACGAGCGTGTGCTGCTGGCCGCCATGCTGCGCGCCTTGCGCGAGGGTCGAGCGGACGACGCTCGGGCGATGGCCGGGCGACCGGCGATGGGGCCAGTACTCAGCCGCATCAGCCGCATCCTGGCCCACGACGACTTTGCAACGCTGCGCAATGGCGATAGAGTTTCTCCAGCCTTGTTGCGTCGCATCGTGACGCTAGAGCTCATGATGGCCGGGGAGCCAGCTGCCAGTGACCAAACGGGATCGGAGGTGCGCCGGTCGGGCTGGTCGGATCTGACGACCTCTGCGCTCGCCACCGAACTTCCCCAACTGACGCTGGCTACCGTGACGGAGTTCAATCCGGCCGACTGCCACTTTCGCGACGGTCGCTGGGTTCCTTGAACCGCGAGGAGCGCACGAGCTGCAGCATGGTGAGGGTGTAGCCACAGACACAGCCGCAGCGAAAATCCCTGCCATTCGAGAGGTCGTGCCCCCGTGTGCAAAGTGCGAGTCGGAATCGTCGGTTCCCAGTTCATATCTTCCATCCATTGCGAGGCGCTGCGGCGAGTTGGCCGTGCCGAGGTTGTGGCGGTGGCATCCCCGACGGAAGAGCATGTCCGCGCTTTCGCGGATCGCCATCGCATCCGCCGCTGGTTTACCGACTATCGCCAGATGCTCGAGCTTGATGAGCTGGATCTGGTCTTGCTGGGATTACCGAACGACCTGCACTGTGAGGCGACCGAGGCGGCGGCCGCCGCGGGGAAGCACGTCGTCGTGGAAAAGCCGATGGCGCCCAGCCTGGAAGAATGCGATCGCATGATCGCGGCGTGTCGGCGGGCGGGGGTCAAGCTGATGTACGCCGAGGAGCTTTGCTTCGCGCCGAAGTACGTTCGGCTCAAGCAGCTGGTCGACGAGGGCGCGCTGGGACAGGTGTTTCTCGTCAAGCAATCGGAGAAGCACGACGGGCCGCACTCCGCCTGGTTCTGGGATGTGGGACGGAGCGGGGGCGGAGTGATGCTCGACATGGGCTGCCACGGCATCGAGTTTGCGCGCTGGATCCTGGGCAAGCCCGCGGTGAAGCGCATCTACTGCGACTTGAAACGCAATCTCCACCGCGAACGGACACGGGGGGACGACACGCGCCTCGTGAATGTCGATTTCGAGGGGGGGGCCACGGCCTACATCGAAGAGTCCTGGGCCAAACTCGGCGGAATGGACGATCGGGCGGAGGTGCATGGCACGGGGGGCGTCGCCTACGCTGATCTGCTGCATGGCAACGCCATCGAGACCTACTCCAAGTCAGGATACGGCTACGCTGTCGAAAAGGCCGGCGATACGCGCGGCTGGAGTTTTACGATCTACGAGGAATTGTGGAACTACGGGTTTCCTCAGGAGCTGGAGCATTTCTGCGAGTGCGTCCGGCTGGACCTTCCTCCTCGTGAAACGGGCGAGGACGGTCGAGCCGTGATGGAAGTGCTCCACGCGGCCTACGCGTCCGCCGCGGCGGGCCGGCGGATCGACCTGCCCTTTCCATCACAGGAAAAACGTCCTATCGATGCCTGGCTCAGGAGTAGCCCATGAACTGGCGCCCTTGGCTGATCGTCCCACTTGTGGCAAGCGGCGTTGCGCTGGGTGGTCCGCCGGCGGACCGGGCGGTCGAGCGGCCGAACGTGGTCGTCATCCTGATCGACAACTGCGGACAGGAGTGGTTGGGCTGCTATGGCAGCGAGGAAGGCTGTACTCCCCACCTTGATCAATTGGCTCGGGATGGCCTGCGCGTCGAGAACTGCTATACACCGCCCGTGTGCGGCCCCAGTCGCATTGTGGCGCTGACCGGCCGCTATCTCCTGCGCAGCGGAATGACGCTCCATCACGATGCAGCTCTGTATGGCGGCGGAGGGCTCGACCCGCAACGGGAATGGACGTTCGCCCGGCTGCTGCGTGAAGCCGGATATCGTACCGCCATTGCGGGAAAGTGGCAGATCAACAATCTGTACGACGAACCCCAGGCGCTGCGCGATCATGGTTTCGAGGAATCGCTGGTGTGGCCTGGCAGTATCGATGCCGACCGGGTAGCACCGGCGGAAAGGGCACAGTTCGACGAAGCGGTGCGACAAGCGGACGTGGCCTTCACGTCGCAGTTCATTTCGCGAATCGAAAGCCGCTATTGGGATCCTGTCCTGCTGCGGAATGGCGTGCGCGAAGTGCACCCGGGCAAGTTCGGTCCGAACTTGCTGCACGAGTTCGCAGCCGAGTTCGTGCGCCGTCAGGAGGATCGTCCGTTTCTCCTTTATTACCCGCTGGTGCTCACTCACGGCCAGACCTTCACCGCCCCGGTCGTGGCGACGCCGTTGAACCGCGACCCGGATCGCGACCACCACGCCATGTACGCCGACATGGTGCGGTATGCCGATCGGCTCATTGGCGAACTGATGCACGTCCTGGAACGTGCCGGCCAGCGAGAACGCACCGTCGTTTTCATCGCGACCGACAACGGCACCGAAAAATCGCTCGCGGGGCGTCGGGATGGGCGGCCGGTGACGGGCGGGCTGTATCAGCTGAGCGAAGCTGGCGGAAACGTCGGGCTGGTGGTCCACGGGCCGGGACGCGTCCGCCCTGGCACGGTCTTGCCGCTGGCCGATTTTTCCGACCTGCTGCCCACCATCGCGGCGTTGGCGGGGGTGTCGCTGCCGAGGGATCGAGTCTTTGATGGAGTGTCCTTTGCCCGGGCCTTGTCGACTGGCCGCACCGAAGGCCTGCGGACGTGGATCTTCAACCAGTACGGCGCGGATCGCGTCGTCCGTGACGAGCGTTTCAAGCTCTATGCAGATGGCCGTCTCTTCGATGTGCGGGCCGACCGCGGCGAGAGCCACCCGCTGGACGACGCCGCGGACCCTGAGCCACGTGCGGCTCGGCGGCGGCTGCAACACGTGCTCGACGCGCTGCCACCCGATTCACCGCCGCCGTTCGAACTCCGCAGCCAATCCGCCTTCAAGCTGAAACAACAGCAACAGCAACAGCAACAGCCATGAGCGAGTCATGGGCCAGGGGGCGGCATCCTGCTCGCGGTCATTCGTCCAGCGTTGACTTGCGGCGAAGCATGTGATGGTAATGCTGAGCAAACCGGTGTGCCTCGTCACGGACATACTGCAGCAGACGCAGAGCATAGGCATGGCGGCTCAGCCTTAGAGGCTCCTCCCGGTCGGGGACGTAGATCTCCTCGTCGCGTTTGGCCAGGGAGACGATCGTCGGCACGGGAACGTCCTGATCGCGGAAGGCGGCGAGCGCCGCGTTCAGCTGGCCTCGCCCTCCGTCGATCAGAACCAGGTCGGGAAAGACCTCCGCTTCATCGTGCATCCGCTTGTATCGCCGAGCGACCACTTCATGGATGCTGCGGAAGTCGTCGATACCGGCTACGCCTCGGATCCGGTACCGCCGATACCCCGGCTTGAACGGGAGGCCGTCCAGGAACTGGACGACGCTCGCGACGGTGTGGTCCCCGGCCAGGTGCGCGATGTCGATCCCCTCAACCGTGCGAGGCGTCTGCGTAAGCTTGAGAATCTTGCGCAGTCCAGACAGCCCCTTCTTGGGATCGATGTAAAACACTTCGGGCTGCGCGTGTGTGTCGAGATCGCCGCGTTTGTCGAGGTTCTCGAGCATGCGGATTTCGTCGCGCAGACGGGCCGCCCGCTCAAAATCCAGGGCTTTCGACGCGGCAGACATCTCCTCACGCATCTGTTGCAGCAGATCGTCTTTCTGCCCGGCCAGGAATAACTGCAGCCGCTGAATGTCCCGGCGATACTCTTCGGGAGAGATTCGCAGATTGCACGGGGCCGTGCACTGGTTGATGCTGGCCAGCAGGCAGGGGCGAAACCAGCGCCAGCGCTCGTCCTGAGCCTGGATGTCCAGCGAACACGTACGGAACTTGAAGATTCGCTGCAGGACCTGCACCGCCCCCCGCAAGTCCCCGGCATTGGCGAAGGGGCCAAACAGCTTAACGCCCCGCTCCCGCGGCTCGCGAGTCACCTCGATCCGCGGATAGTCCTCCCGCGTGGTGATCATCAGATAGGGGAACGTCTTATCGTCTTTCAATTCCTTGTTGTGCTTAGGCTGGATGTCCTTGACCAGTCGGGACTCCATCAGCAGCGCATCCACTTCGCTGTCGCACTCGATGTAATCGATATCGGCAATCTCGTGCAACCAGGGTGCCGTGCGCCATTCCTCTTCGGCCCCCTTATGGAAATAGCTGCTCGCCCGCGACCGCAAGTTCTTGGCTTTGCCGACGTAGATCACGCGCCCGGCGGCATCCTTCATCAGGTAGACACCCGGGGTCTGGGGAAACTCGCGGACTTTCACGGCGGCCCGGCGGAAGCCGAGCGGATGATCGAGCGTCTCAGCAAACACCTCCGCGGTAGGGCGCTTCTCTGGACCGGGCTCGGTGGGGTCGACATCCGTGGGGTCGACATCCGTGGGGTCGACATCCGTGGGGTCGACATCCGTGGGGTCGACATCCGAGGAATCGACATCCGGGGAATCGGGGTCGGGCAAGGGCGACTGGGACATGGGGCTGCAGACCGACTACTTCCGTCTGAGTGGGACGAACTCCGTTCTTCCCATCATATCCCGCCCGTCCAGTCCCCGCGTGGGAATCGCCGCGGATTCACGGACCGTGGCCTGCCGCAGGGGGCGCGGGCAGCGGCTCAGCCGGACTTGCGCCGGACGGATCATCACCGTCTCCGTCCTGGTTATGTACCGCCGACATGCCGGCCGGCACCTGCTCCATCCGCCGAATGAGGTGCGAGTACCACAAACCGGGAACGAGCCGCCCGTAGACGGGCTGGCCGTAGGTCGCCACCTGGTAGAACGGGTCCGGCTGGAAGTCCTCGTTGTACAGTTCCCGCCAGAAGCCGCGTTCGTCAACGGTCAGCAGTTCGAGGTCCACGAACAACTGCGTGCGATCGACGATGTAGCCAATGTGCCGGCTGGCGACGTTGCTCAGCGACGCCGCGTAGGCATTCTGGGCTTCGAGGAAGTCACGAGGGGCTATCTGGCCGATCCCGAGCCGCAGTTCAAGCAGCACGGTGATGACACGTTCGCTGGCCAGCGCGGCACTGGCCACGTCGATGACGTACTGTTCCTTGTCGAGCGACAGGGCGCGCAGGTCGTTACGAACGGCGAACTTGATGTTATCTTCCAGCAGCATCAGCTGCCGGATGGCCGCCTGGTAATCGATCAGCGCCTGTCGGAAGTCATTGCGTTGAGCACGGCGGTTCAACGGGGCGTCGAAGGTCGCGCCCACCTGGGTACTGGATTCATCCAAGGTGAAGTCAAACACGCGGTTGACGTCCCGGCGAGTGCTTACACGGTGAGTGGCCTGGATGTTGAGGATTGCCTTCAGATCGTCCCCGGCATACTTGATCTGCCGCCACGAGTCGGCCAGGTCGCCTCGCTGGTTCATCAGGTCGAGGCGCAGGTTCAAAGCCGTCAGCATGGCATCGTCCATCTCGATCTGCACAGGAATCAGGCCGGCGCCCAGGTTGGTCACGAGCTGTTCGCTGAATTCCAGGAGCCGCTGTGCGTCTTCCAGTGACTTGCGTGTGGCTTCTCCCGCTTCAGGTCGCTCGGCAGGGAAACCGAGCCGTGCGTCAAGCTGCTGCACGATGGTGTCGATCTCCATCTGGAGTTGGGCACCTTGATCAATCAGCTGCGGGAGTTGGTCGACTTGCCGGGTCTCGACGCTGCGGTCAAGTTCCGCGTGCAGGTTGTTCGCCCGTTCCCGAAACTCGCCGAGCTGGGCACGCTGCATCCGAAACTCCGCGGCGTTATTCGAGATCAGCTCGCCGAATTCAACCTGGCGTTCAAGCAGATCGAGTAGGGCGTCGACCAGGTCCATGCGACGCAGGAATACGCGGGACGGCTGTAGCGGTGTTTGCCGCAATTCTGCCGTCAGGGCAATGCGATCCAGCTCGGCGTTCTCCCGTGCCGATTCGACGCGCAACTGGGCCACCTGGACGCGCAGCTCGTTCTCTCCGGTAACCGGGTCCCCAACGCCTCGCTGGAGCTCCATCGCTTCCAGCATGCGTTCGATAAGGACCACGGACTGGGCCAGCAGGACGGCGCGGATCGGCGTTCGCTTGACCTGCTCTTCGCGCAGGCGGCGGCCGACGCGCTGGATCAATTCGCCTGTCACCGCCAGCTCGTCACGGGTGGTCAGGCGCTTCAATTCGGAGAGGTCGATGTTGACGTGCGTTTCGGTGGGGAGTCCCATCCGCAGTTTCAGATTGTCGAGGGCGTTCTCCAGGCTGTTGCAGGTGGCGATGACGCGACCGCGTCCAGCCAGAACGTTCTGCTCGATCTGGTCCAGCTGGAAGCGGGGCAGCTCGCCGGCGTTGTACTCGGCAGACGATTGCCGAAAGGCTCGCACCAGCGTGAAGTAGTTTTGCGAGTCGATTTCGACCTGGCGATAGGTGCGGATCAAGTTGTAGTACTGCGATGCCAGCTGGACGAACAACGTCTTGCGGAACCGCAGGTAATCTCGCGCCGCGTAGATTACGTCGCGCTCGGACTGGGTCAGCGATTCAAAACGGACATCGCGCTGAAAGATCGTCTGGTTGAAATCCAGGATCAAATCGGAACCGACATCGGCGGCAAACCCCTGCGGGCCGTTGAAGGTCAGGATCACACTGTTGGCGAACCGAGCCAGGAAGTCGCCGCCAGTGGCCAGCGCTTTCTCGATCTGCAAGGTCGTCGGAATGGACAGCGTGTTCACCATCGTCCCGCCGGTGCGATTCGTCGTGAACGTCGGAGAGGTGCGGTTGTTGAATGGCGAGAACTTGATCTGGTAGGCAAAACGCTCCAGTGACAGCCGCAGTGCGACGCGGTAGAGGATTTCCTTCTGTGTCTGGTAGTCCCGGCTGTTCAGCATCGTCAAGTCAACGATGTCCTCGAGGTTCAATCGCTTGCCCGGCGCCAACTGATCGTCACCCGGCGGGACATTCCAGGACCGCTGGTATTCCTCTTGTAGCTTTTCGAACTCGAGCATGCGGATCAGGCAGCTTTCCGGGAGTGACTGCCAGGCATCCTGGGGGATGGGAATCACGAGGATGTCGCCCATGCGACCGACCGTCGACGTGTCGGCCGAGCGCGCCTCGGCGGCCATGTTCTCTTCGGGCGAAGGCCGGACGCTCGGGGGCGCGGGAGCGAGCGGTGGCATCGGCTGAACCTGCGTGCTGGCCAGCTCATACCCGGCTAACGCCACTCGTCCCGGAGTATCGGGCTTGGAGGGCGCATCGGCCTCCACCGACACTGCGGGGATTCGGACGACGCCGTTCGGTCCCGGCTTGCCGGCCGCGCCGACCGCCGGCAATACGAGTGCCACGGCTCGGGCGCGGGAGGCCGGCGATTCGATGTCCGGCAAACGCCGCAGCTGAGCCGCGTAGCCGTTCTCGTCGGAGATCACAGGCGGGACGGGGTGACCCCCTTCCACCGGCGGAGGCACCGGCAAGCTCTCCGGGGCTTGTTCGCGGGGCGCGAGTTCCGGCAATTCATACGCGTACAACTGAGGCGCCGGGAACGGCAGCCAGGGATCATCCAGGGGAGTGGGATCATACAGGCGCGACGAGGGGGGCGGATGCAGCGAGAAATCGGACGGTGGTTCCCAAGGGCAATTGGCCGTTTTCTCACGCAGCAGGTTGAAGGCATCCCGATCCGCCATCATCCGATAGCGGGTGCGCGAGCATCCCGCCAAGACCGCCAGAATGAGTAGCCCAGTCAATACGCGACAAACCACGCCGATTTCCCCCCAACACTCGGTCGGTCCTCTCCTTCTGACCAATCGGCTCCGTACGACCGCTCCGGCCAGAAATTTCGGTAGGACCGTTGCAGTCGGTGCTGTCGTACGATCGACCCGCACGTCTGGCGATCGCATTGGTCTAATTTGAAACGCAGCTTGCGCCGAGGACGCAGAGAGAATTGCCGGTTACCGGGGGTGGTTGGTAAGAATGTCGACGAGGCGCCAGGCCGTCCCCTCGCGAGTTCCTCCGGTCCGGGGCACAATGGCGCTGGCCGCTAGGGCGAGAGGAGGAAGGCTGTGACGGAACCTCAGATGAGTCTGGATCGTTATGCCCGCCAGATGCGTTTCGCTCCGATCGGAGAGGCGGGGCAACGCCGATTACTGGCGAGCCGCGCGCTGGTCTGCGGCTGCGGAGCGCTAGGCAGCGTTCTGGCCAATCTGCTGGTCCGCGCCGGGGTGGGGCACGTCCGCATTGTCGACCGCGATTTCGTCGAACTGACGAACCTGCAACGGCAGGTGTTGTACGACGAAGACGACGTCGCGGCCGAATTGCCCAAAGCCGTGGCCGCCGAGCAGCGCCTCCGGCGCATTAATTCTGGAATCGAAATCGAGGGAATCGTCGCGGATGTGGATTCCCGCAATATTGCCGCGCTGCTAGACGGGGTCGATGTCATCGTCGACGGGACGGACAATTTTGAAACTCGCTTCCTCCTCAACGATGCGTCCCTGCGTTTCGGAGTTCCGTGGGTCTACGGCGGATGCATCGGCGCGGAAGGGCAGTCGATGACGATCCTGCCCGGCGAGACACCTTGCCTGCGTTGCCTGATGGCCGAAGTTCCTCCGCCGGGCTCGACACCTACCTGCGACACCGCCGGGATTCTCGGCCCCATTGTCGATCTGATTGCGTCGTGGCAGGCCTCGGAAGCCTTGAAAATTCTTTCCGGAAATCGAGCCGCCATCAGCCGCACCTTGACGGTCGTCGAACTGTGGGACAGCCGCGTCCGCCAGGTCAAGTTGGACTCGCTCGGAGACCGCAGCCAGTGTCCGACCTGCCAGCGCCGTGAGTTCCCCTGGCTGGACGGCCAGCGCGGGTCGCACACGGCCGTATTGTGCGGGCGCAACGCGGTGCAGCTGAGTTTTCCGGACCGGCCCGCCATCGCGCTGGAAAGCCTGGCCGAACAACTCGCGTCGGTCGGCCAAGTGACTCGCAATCGGTTTCTCGTGCGGGCCACAATCGGCCCCTACCAGCTGACCGTTTTTCCCGATGGCCGGGCCATCGTCGGTGGCACCGAGGACATTGCGGAAGCCAAGACGGTGTATGCCCGCTACGTCGGCAACTGAGCGGGCCACAACGGCTCACAGCGACTCGACCGACGAGCCTTCGGCCGGAAGCTCGACGCCGTCCAGGAACGCGGCCAGCGAACGGCAGCGATAAGGCTGTTGCAGCTTCCGCACCGCCTTCGACTCGATCTGCCGGACGCGTTCGCGGGTCACGGAGAAGATCTTGCCGACTTCTTCGAGCGTGTAGGCATAGCCGTCGGCCAGCCCGTATCGCAGCCGGATGATCTCCCGCTCGCGGTAGTTCAAGCCCTGCATCGCATCCTCGATGCGCTGCTTCAGAGACTGCTGGTTGGTTTCATACAAGGGGTCTTCGTCGCGGTAATCTTCCACGAACTCGCCGAAGTAGCTGTCGTCGTGGTCGCCGACCGGCTGGTCGAGCGACAGGGGCTGACGGGCCATCTTGAGAATGCAGCGGGTGTCGTCCAGCGACAGTTTCGCTCGCTGAGCGGTTTCCTCTGGCGTCGGATCGCGCCCCAATTCCTGCGTCAAGTCGCGAGTTACCGTCCGGATCTTGCTCATCGTATCGATCATGTGTACGGGAACGCGAATCGTGCGGCTCTGGTCCGCGATCGCGCGCGTGATGGCCTGGCGGATCCACCAGGTGGCGTACGTCGAGAACTTGAAGCCGCGAGCATGCTCGAACTTGTCGACCGCCCGCATCAGGCCCGTGTTGCCTTCCTGGATCAGGTCCAGGAAGCTCAGTCCGCGGTTGCGGTACTTCTTGGCGATTGACACGACCAGTCGCAGATTCCCGGCGGACAGCACGCGTTTGGCCGCGTCGTAAGCTTCGCGGAGTTCATGGGTCTGCTGCACACGGCGATGGAGGGTGGCGGGGCTTTCAAAAGTGATTCGCATCAGATAGTGCAATTCGCTGCGCAGTTCCGCGACCGTCCGGCCCCCCGCCGAACCCACTTGCCGGGCCTCGGCGATCTGGATGCGGAGCGTCTGCATCCGGTTCGAGATTTCGCACAGCTTGTCGTACAGCGGCTGCAGGCGATTGGTTCGCAGGTTCAATTCTTCAACCAGTCGAACCGCCTTGTTCCGGCGGATGACCAGCCTTCTCCAGGCGGCTCGCCGCGTGCGCCGCGAAAGCTTCCGGCTGATCGCCATGTGGTAGTCGCGGTAGTTCTGTTTCAGCAGGTGCCGCAACGTTGCAAGGTTGGGGCCCAGCCGCTTCATGATGCTCTTCTTTTCGCTCGTATTCGTCACCGAGACTTCGATGGTGCGATCGAGCCGCAGTTCGCCGCGGTAGACCTTTTCCAAGGCCGAAACGGCGTTCTCGAGCACGTAGTCCGTCGCCAGCATGCTGTGGCGGTAACGGGCACGCGTACGTTCGATGTCGCGAGCCGACGAGATTTCCTGGGGCCGAGTCAGTAAGGGGATCTCGCCCATCTGCATGAGATACATGCGGACCGGGTCGTCCGTGTTGTTGTCGTCCACCAGCTCGCGGAGCTCGTCGTCCTCCAGGTGGGCATCCAGATCGAGTCCGTCGTCCCCCGCGACTTCGGTCGCCTGGTGCTCGTCGTCTTCCGTGTCGATGGGTTCATCCAGCGAATCACTGCTTTCTGCGGAGTGGAACCCGTTCAAACGCCGGGTGCCTTTCGCGCGCCCGGGTCGGCGAGACGTCGGAACCTCGGTCGGCTGGGCAACGGCTTTGCGAATGTTTTTCGCCACGGTGCGACTCCTCGTGAGACGGGTGCCGGAAGAGAAGAGAGAAGAGCGGGGTGATGGGAACGAGGAGAAAGCACGGTGAGTGCCAATGCGATGCAACGCGGCGTCAGGCAATGTAACTTCCGTACGCACAGTGGCTTATCGAAATGTGTGCCCACGTTGCACCCGTTCCGCGTGTTGCCGAATTTCGACGCGCACCCTGCGCAACTCGCTACATGATGCTGAAATGCGACAACTCCGCGGCCTCTGCGATCGCTGCGGGAGAATTTTCCCCCGTCTTCGAGAATTCCCCGCGGGGTTCGCAGAGGCCGCGGAGGAGGTGGACGTGGGAGTACTGCCAAAATGACAATTCGACATCGGGTGCAAGGGCGACTCCTGCCAGCGTGGCGGAGTGGCGGCGAAAGCAGAAGCGGCCGATTCTTGCTAACGTGCTTGTAAATAGATAGTTAGGGAGCATGGCCGAATGTTGGCGCGCGGGTTGCCCTAATGGGCGTCTCTATCGCTGCAGAGTGCTATTTTGACAGCCCGCGAAGTCGGCGGTGGCTGTCGTGGGGATACTGATAGGTTTTCACAAATCGGAGGTTTTTGAGAAATGGCGACCGCGACCAAGGCAAAGTCGAAGATCAAGCTGCAGCCCTTAGGCGACCGCGTGGTAGTCAAGCGAGACGAGTCGGAAGAGAAGACGGCGGGCGGGATTCTGCTGCCCGACACGGCCAAGGACAAGCCCGCTCGAGGAAGCATCGTGAGCGTGGGCAATGGAAAGCTGCTGGACGATGGCAGCCGCAGCCAGTTGCAGGTCAAAGTCGGCGACCGCGTGATCTTCAGCAGCTACGCGGGAGAGAATTTCAAGGTGGAAGACGAAGAACTGCTGCTGATGCGTGAGGACGACATTCTGGCGGTGATCGAAGACTAGTCGCGGTGGCCGCGGGGCTCGAGCCGAGCGGCGGCCGGTACATCCTCACCTCTAACCATCCGCAAACTCATTCACTCGGACGCCGTCGGGCGGCGTTCCTTTAGGAGACAAAGAGCATGGCCAAAATTATCGCATTTGATCAGGAGGCCCGCGAAGCGATTCGGCGCGGTGTTTCCAAGCTCGCGCGAGCCGTCAAGGTGACGCTGGGCCCGAAGGGCCGTAACGTCATTCTGCAGAAGAGCTTCGGCTCGCCGACCGTCACGAAGGACGGCGTGACCGTCGCCAAGGAGATCGATCTCGAGGACGTGTACGAGAACATGGGTGCCCGGATGGTCCGCGAAGTCGCCAGCAAGACGAGCGACGTGGCGGGTGACGGCACCACCACGGCGACCGTGCTGTCCGAAGCCATCTTCAACGAAGGGCTCAAGGCCGTTGTGGCCGGCGTGAATCCCGTGCAGATGAAGCAGGGGATCGAGCGAGCGGTGGCGGACATAACCGATAAGCTGCAGAAGGCGTCCATCAAGATCAAAGACAAGTCCGAGATGGCCAACGTCGCGTCGATCGCCGCAAACAACGATCGCGAGATCGGCGATTTGCTGGCGGACGCCATGTCGAAGGTAGGCAAGGACGGCGTGATCACCGTCGACGAAGGGAAGAGCCTCAAGACCGAAGTCGAACTCGTGGAAGGTATGCAGTTCGACCGCGGTTACCTGTCGCCCTATTTTGTCACCGATCCGAACACGATGCAGGTCGTGCTCGAAGATTGCTACGTGCTGGTCTACGAGAAGAAGATCACGAACGTCAAGGATCTGGTTCCGTTGCTGGAGGCGGTGGTCCGTCAGGGCAAGCCGCTGTTGATCGTGGCGGAAGAGGTCGAAGGGGAGGCCCTGGCGACGCTCGTGATCAACCGCCTGCGTGGCACGTTCCAGTGCGCAGCGGTCAAGGCGCCAGGCTACGGTGATCGCCGCAAGGCGATGATGGAAGACATTGCCATCCTGACCGGTGGCACCGCGGTCTTCGAGGCGCTCGGCGTGAAGCTCGAATCGCTGCCGCTCAGCGATCTCGGCCGCGCGAAGAAGGTAATCATCGACAAGGACAACACCACGATCATCGAAGGTGCTGGCAAGAGCGCGGACATCAAGGGCCGCATCGACCAGATCCATCGGGAGATCGAGGCTTCGACCAGCGATTACGATCGTGAGAAGCTCGAGGAGCGGCTGGCCAAGCTGGCCGGTGGTGTCGCGAAGATCAACGTCGGCGCCGCGACGGAAAGCGAAATGAAGGAAAAGAAGGCCCGCGTGGAAGACGCACTGCATGCGACGCGTGCAGCGGTCGCCGAAGGCATCCTGCCGGGTGGCGGCGTCGCCTTGCTGCGGTCTTCGTCCTCGCTGAAGCCGGCCGACACGCTGAGCCACGACGAGAAAGTTGGCTACAACATCGTCGTGCGGGCCTGCCGCGCTCCGCTGATGATGATTGCCGAAAATGCCGGCCAAGACGGCGGCATCGTGTGCGAACGCGTCCTCGAAGGAAAGGGCAACTTTGGCTATAACGCCCTCACCGACACCTACGAAGACATGGTGAAGGCGGGCGTGATCGACCCGACCAAGGTCGCTCGTACGGCTTTGGCCAACGCCGCCAGCGTGGCCATCCTGCTGCTCACCAGCGATGCCCTCATCGCCGAGAAGCCCAAGGACGAAAAGGGCAAGAAGAAGGGCGGACACGGCGGCGATTACGATATGTACTAATCGCGCGACGCTCCGGCCTCACGGATCCTTGGCGGGATGCCGGGGCCGGACCCGATCTGATGCGGACCAGGAGTACGCCGGCGTACCCCGGTCGAAAGATCCATCCGCCGCCTCCGTCTTGGGGCGGCGGATTTTTTTGTTTTGGCACGGATACCTGCCGCCTGCGCGGCACGAGCAGCTACGAACCGTATGCAAACCATGCCGGGCGACATCCAGGCCATCATCTTCGACTGTGATGGGACGTTGGTCGATTCCATGCCGCTCCACTATTCCGCCTGGCGCAATACGCTGTCGCGCTACGGATTCGTCTTCACCGAGGAAAGGTTCTACAGTTTTGCCGGCCAGCCCACGTGGCGGCTGGTCGAGATGCTCGCCGCCGAGCACGGCGCGACCGTCGATGTCCAGGCCGTGGCGCGAGAGAAAGAAGAGGATTTCCTGCAGCTGATTCACCTCGTCAAGCCAATCGACGTGGTCGTGACCATCGCCCGACAGGCGCATCGCCAGAAGAAGTTGGCCGTGGCTAGCGGCGGGTGGCGGCATATCACACGGATGCAGTTGCACCATGCCGGCATCCTCGAACTGTTCGAGACCATTGTCACGGCCGAGGACACCGAGCGGCACAAGCCGGAGCCCGATGTCTTTCTCGAAGCGGCCCGCCGCCTGAATGTGCCACCTTCCGCGTGCCTCGTCTATGAAGACGCCGATCTCGGCATCGAGGCAGCTCGACGGGCGGGGATGCAATGGATCGATGTCCGCGCGCTGGGCGTCCTGCCAACGCGGCAGTCACTTGCCTTCTGACGGAAAAGAACTCGAGTTACGCCGGCTCCGTCACTCGAAATACGTAGCGGCCCGGTCGGCGTCCACGTGCAAGCGGAACTCGGCAAACGTCGATCCCCGCAGGTCGGCGCCGGTCTCCTGCTCCCGCTTCGCCGCGGCTGCGTAGGCGCCCATCTGGGCACGCCACTCCGGATGCTGCGCCAGAACCTCTTCGATCGTGTCCCGGTCCAAATGCATGCCCGAAACCGTAACATCGCCGCGCGAGTCGACGCCCAGCACCAGAGGCTGGCTTAAATCGACTCCCGCCTTGCCGAGGATCTCTCGTAGCCCGCTCACCAATTCGTCGAGCGACGGCGGAGCCGGCGGAGGGTTCCCCGGCGGCGCCGCTTCCGCCGCCGATGAGGTGCCGTGCCACAACTCCCGCAGGAATTGCCCCGGTGGCAGCTCGCGGAAGGCCTGCCAGGCAAAGGTCCCCAAGGCAGCGCCGCTCAAAGGCAGCAACGGTATACTCATGGCACGTTACACGCTCCTTCTTCCGCGTTTCTCCATCGGCAAGCCAGGACATCCGATTGAGTGTCGTCCGCCAGATCATGGCAAAAATCCGGCAGAAGTTGGACTTTCTCGCCCGTCACCCGGAAGCGGTGGTAATGCAGTCAAGTTGAGTGACCTGGGAAGCCGTCTTAACCGTCCCGCGCGCCATGCCCGGATCGCGAAAATTACCGTCCATTCTGCCCTGCGACTTTTATGATCGGGATCCGGCGTTGGTCGCGCGCGAGCTGTTGGGCAAGCTGCTGGTACGGCAAACGTCGATGGAGCTTTGTGGCGGGCCCATTGTGGAAACGGAAGCCTACCTCGCGCAGGACGATTCGTCGTGCCATTCCTCGCGGGGCCGGACGCGCAAGAATGCGACGATGTTTGGTCGGCCGGGATTGCTGTACGTCTATCCCATTCATGCGCGTCACTGCTTGAACGCCGTGACCGAAGGGGAAGGCGTGGCGAGTGCGGTGTTGATTCGCGCGATAGAGCCCACGATAGGCCTGGAAGGGATGATGGCGCGACGGAAGGTGTCGAAGGCGGAGCACGTCGCGCGAGGGCCGGCGAGGTTGTGCGAAGCGCTGGACGTCGACCGGCGGTTGGACGGATGGGACTTGACCCTGGGCGAGGAAATCTGGATTGCGGAGGACGCACCGGCGGCATCCCCGCTACGTATTGGCGTGTCGCCCCGGATTGGCGTCACCTCGGCGCACGACCTGGAGCTGAGGTTTTATATCCTGGAGAACCGGTTCGTCAGCGGTCCACGTCGGCGAGCGTGGTGAGGCGCATCAACCGTAATTGAGGCGCGATTGCACTTCGCGGCGGATCGGCACATTGAACAGGGCGAGACGCTGGTGTACGAGGGAATCTCGGACGCGGTCGGCCAGTTCTTCGGGATCGGCGACGTGGTAAGCCGGAACGCCCAGGGACTGGGCAAGTCCTATGAAATCGACTTCGGGATGGACAAGGTCGAGGCCCTCGTACCGTCCCGCGAGCGCCCTTGGCAGCTGGATCCCCTTACCGCCGATCTTGAGAATCTGGTACTGAGCGTTGTTGCAGATGACGAACGTGACCGGAATGCGATAGCGGGCCGCGGACCAGAGCCCCTGAATGCCGTACATCGCGGCTCCTTCGCCGAGCAGGGCCAGGACGGGGCGTTCGGGCCAGGCTAGTTTAGCGCCCAGGGAGACACCCAAGCCCCATCCGAGGGCCCAGCCACGGTGTCCAAAGTAACCCGTGGTGTTCTTCAGCACGCCGAGGCGTTCGAAGGTCGTGTTCGTAGTCGTGACCGCTTCTTCGACGACGGCGACGTCGTCTGGCAAGACCGCGGCGAGGGTGGCCATCAGAGTCAGCGGTGTGAGCGGCCGCTCGTGTCGCTCAACCTCGATCCGCGCCTGCAGTTTCGCCCGTGCCGCGTCGTGCTCGGCCGTATGCCTTGCCGTGCGCTCGCGGACTTGCTCGCGCGTGACGGGAGTGGCGAGCTGGTCGAGCTGTTGGGCTAGCTCGGCCAGGGTGACTTTCGTATGGCCGATGACGCCCACTTCGACCGGGTAGTTCTTGCCGAGTTGCCAGGGATCTTCGTCCAAATGGACGAGTCGCACGTGTTCGGGGATGGGGCGCGCCGGCTCGAAGTAGACGTACTGGCGGAGCAAGTCCATGCCGGTGACCAGCACGACGTCAAAGGGCGCCAGGCGTTCCCGGACTTCCGGCGACCAGAGGGGGAGGCCTTGGCCGTTGAGCGGATGTGTGCTGGGAAAGGCAAGGCGGCCGTGTGTCGTTCCGGACTCGGTGAATACCGGCGCGCCCAGTCGTTCGGCGACGGCGACCAGTTCGGCCATGGCATCCGTTTCGGTGACTCGGCTGCCCGCCAGGATGGCGGGGTGGCGAGCCTCGAGCAGCACTTCGGCCGCGCGCTGCAGGGCGGCTTGCGGGGGGCGGACACGGGGATCCACGACGCGGATGGGCGTGAGATCCAGCGAGTCGGACGACTCGAGTTGAACATCGAGCGGCAGCGACAGAAAGACGGGCCCGGTCGGAGGGGTGAGCGCCGTCTGGGCCGCGCGTCGCAGCGCCTGGGGCAGGTCGGCGACTCGGTCCACCTCGACTGACCACTTCGTCCAGGGGCGGGCGATGGAGGTCATTTCGCCCCACAGGATCGGTTCCTCGAATTTCAAGCGGCGGTCCTGCTGGCCGGCGGTCACCAGCAGCGGTGTGCCCTCGCGATAGGCGTTGTACAGCATGCCCATCGCATTGCCGAGTCCGCAGCTGATGTGCAGATTGACTACGCCCAGGCCGCGGCTGGCCATGGCGTACCCGTCCGCCATCGCCATGACGGGCACTTCCTGCAGGCCCAGCACGTAACGGAACCGGGCATCGTCCACGAGCGCGTCGTTCAGCGGCAGCTCCGTGGTCCCCGGGTTGCCAAAAATATAGCGCACCCCGAAACCGGCGAGCAGCTCGAGAAATGCCTGAATGCCCGTGCAAGCCATGGAATCGTCCGTCAGCCGAACAACCGGGTGACCGGTTCGGCTTTCACCAACTCGCGCGGTTGATTCAGGTGATTGTAGACAATCGTGGCGGGGTTGATGCCGAGGGAGTAGTACATGGTGGCGACGAGTTCGATGGGGTGAACCGCATCACGTACGGGCGCGGATGCGGTCTGGTCCGACTCGCCATGCACGTAGCCCCGGCGAATCCCGGCGCCGGCGACACAGGCCGTGTAACAATAGGGCCAATGGTCGCGACCGTCGTCGCTGTTACTGTTCCCCGACGTGCTGACTCCCCGCTGCGGGCTGCGTCCGAACTCGCCGATGGCCACGACCAGGGTTTCGTCGAGCAGGCCTCGCTCGTCCAGATCGGACAACAACGTGGACAGGCCTGCGTCGAGCATCGGAGCGGATTGCCGCCGCATCCGATCGGACAGTCCGCTGTGCACGTCCCACGAGTGATTGTCGGAGTTCGCGACCTTCGGCCAGATTACCTCGACGACGCGCGTCCCCGCCTCGATCAGCCGCCTCGCAAGCAGGCAGCACTGGCCAAACGTGTTCCGGCCGTACCGCTCGCGGAGTTCCGCCGGTTCGCGGTTGAGATCGAAGGCGTCCCGGGCTCGCCCCGAGCTGATCAGGTTGAGTGCCGTATCGTAATAGGAGTTCAAATCGTACTTCCGCACCGCCTGCTCGATGACGGGCATCTGCTGGGTGACGAGCTCGCGGAGCCGAGCCCGCCGCTCGAGACGCGGCAGCGACACCTCGCCCCGCAGCTGCAGATCGTCGACGTTGAGTCGCGACATCTTGTCGAGATCCATGTCGTCGCCAGGAGGGAACAAGTAATACGGGTCGTACGCCCGACCGAGGAACCCCGCCGTACCTGCCTTGTTGACGACGTTGCTCTCCTGCAGCGGACGAGGCATCATCACGAAGGGCAACATCGGGTCGGTGGGCGGTTTCAGCCGGATGACCTGCGAGCCAAACGTCGGGAAGTCTTTGGGCGAGGGCGGTTCCAGCTGCCCCGACGGGCTGACCTTGTCCGCGGTATAGCCCGTGTGAATCTGATAAATGGCGGCCGTGTGATTGAACAGGCCGACAGGCGTGTAGCTCATCGAGCGGATCAGCGTCAGCTTGTCGGTCACCTGGGCCAGTTTCGGCAGCAGTTCCGTGACATCGATGCCCGGCGTCACGGTCGGGATACGCCGGAACACGCTGCGGACGTTGTCCGGGCAGTTGTCCTTCGGGTCCCACAGATCGAGGTGGCTGGGACCACCCTGCAGGTAGACAAGGATCACGCTGCGAGCCTGGTTCCAGCCCGGACCGCTCAACGAGGGCGCCGTGGCGGCCTGGGCCTGCGCGGCGAACATCTGGCCGAGGGTCATCCCCAGCAGGCCCGATCCGCCCACGCGCAGCAAATCGCGACGGGTAATACCCAGATGCGAATCGCACAAGTCACGACCCGGTTGTCCCGCAATGCGCCACATGGGTGATGGCTCCTTCTGAGAGTGGCCCAGTATAGGCCCGCCGAAAGAAGCGTGTCAAACGATCACGCGCGGCGGCAAGCAACCTGTTCCGCGCCGGGTACTTCTTCGTCCGCCACCGGGTAATTGCGGAACCGCACGCTGTAGCAGTCGCCAAACCAACGCGCGATGTCGCTTTGACGTTCGGTGTCGTATTCAGGGGCGACGTACCAGGTCTTGCCATTCTCCACAGCGCGAATTTCGCCGTTCTCGACCAGCAGTCGCCCTCCCTTGATCACGTACCGGGGAAGCTCGAACATCCGCTGTTTGTCTTCGTGGGGCGTGTAGATGGTGACGTCCGCGTCCGCTCCCACACCCAGGTGCCCCTTCTGATGCAGGCCGAGCATGCGCGCCGGCCCAGCCCGCGTGATGATGGCGATTTCGCGCAGCGTGTATTCGCGCTGCAGGTCTTTCAGCAGCGACTGTTCCCGCACCTGGGGGTGGACCTGAGACAGCATTTCCTGCCGGTAGGCCCGGTCCATCAGCAGCCGGATAATCTGGGGATAAGCTAGAAACGAGGCACCGTTCGGATGATCGGTACTCATGGCGACCTGCCAAGGGTCTTCGACCAGCAAGTACCACTCGAGTCCTACCGCCCACTGCCAGGCGTGGACGAGGCTGCGGTTCCGGTACACGATGGGCGCAATGCCGCATCCGGCTTCCATCTCCACATCCGCAGAGAACCACTTGGAGCCGTAGACCTGCTGGAGGTAATAGCCAAGGGGGCCATCGCCCGTCATGCTCGTCGTTTCGCCGAACAGCACCTGGCCGACGTCCACGGTGATCTGCGGATGGCGGTTCACGTAGTCCGCCAGGGGCGCGACGCGGGAACAAAACGTCTGTTCGTCCTCGTCGCCGCCGCCGTAGCTGTGGAATTGGATGTGAGTCAGGTGGCCGCGATGTCCCTCGAGCGCCTCCATGGTGGCGAGCGTCGTGCGCCAGTTGCCGGGCAGCCCGAGCTGATTGGCATGGATATGGACGGCGTGGGGCAGGGCGAGTTCGTCGGCTGCGCGGGCCAGCCCCGCCACGATTTCGCGCGGAGTCACGCCAAACGGCTCGACACGGTCATCCAGGCTGCGGACGTTCCCCGCGGCTCGTTGCTTCCACACCTCGACCCCGCCAGGATTCACGAGCTTGACCGCGTATCCTTTGGCGGCGGCGAGTAGCCACGCGACGAAGTGCCGCAACCGGTCGGGATCGCGATCGTGGAGCGCCCGCAGAACATAATGATTGTTGCCCATCAGGACATAGAAGCCCTTGTCGAGGCACGGCGTATCGTGGAACTCCTCGTGGGCATGCCGGGCGGCCAAGGGTGGAACGGCGGCATCGAAGGCGGTCGTGTAGCCCAGCCCGGCGTACTTATAAGCCGTGGCGAACGTGCTGGGCACGCTTCCCCAGGTTCCGGAGCGCGTAATCGGTCCTCGAAGCACCGGCTGCGTGCCGCGCTTCTCTTCCGGCCGCAGCTTGCGGCCGGAGTTGACTTTGGGGCCGGCGATATGGCAGTGCATGTCGATGCCGCCCGGCATGACCACCAGTCCCGCCGCGTTCAGCACGCGGTCGGGACGCACGGCCGGAGTCGACGGCGGCGGCACGATGCGCCCGTCCTGGATCCATACGTCCTGGACCTGGCCGTCGATCCCATGGCGCGGATCGTAGACATATCCCCCGGCAATCCGAAACAGCGATCCGGCCAGCATGCCTGGGGGCTCCGTTTTCCGGGGAATACACCGCCGAGGGACCGGCGGACCACTATCGTAGCCCTTTTCGCGCCTTTCGTAGCCCCGTTCGCCAGAAAGGGAGGCTTCAACTCGTGATCGCGCGCGATTCCTCCGCGCCTGCCGAGCGTCGCCACGGCTCTTCCTCCACCCCGAAGGGGCAGCACCATTCTTTAAGGGGGAACCCTCTCTTTATTCTGCGCCAGCCGCTTCCGTCTTTTCCGTGGCTTCCAGCGCGGGGGCCCGCACCGGCGTGGCGAACGTGCCCGGGACCACCAGCGGGCCTTCCGTGCTCTCATCGATGATCCGTCGCAGTTCGTCGGAGTCGATCGACTCGACTTCGATTAACCGTCGCGTCAGAGCGATCAGGGCCGGCTTGCGTGCGTCCAGGATCTTCCGCACCCTTTCCACCGACTCTTCAATGATGTGCCGCACTTCCTCGTCGATTTCGCGCGCTGTCCGTTCGCTGTGCGACCGGCTGCGGTCTTCGTTCGATATCGCCAGGAAGGGCGAGCGCGACGTCTCGCGGTAATTGATGCGGCCCAGCCGGCTCATGCCGTATTCCATCACCATGCTGCGGGAGATCTCCGTCGCCCGCTCCAGGTCGTTCTGCGCGCCCGTGGAAATGTCGCTGTAGATCATCTCCTCAGCGATTGTGCCGGCCAGCAGGACCTGGATGCGGCTTTCGAGCTCTGACTTGGTCAGCAGATACCGGTCTCCCTCCGGGCGCTGCAGCGTATAGCCCAGTGCCGCGAGGCCGCGCGGGATGATGGAGACCTTGTGGACCGGATCGGTGTTGGGCAGGGAGTAGGCCACCAGCGCATGGCCGCTCTCGTGGTAAGCGACGCGTTCCTTTTCGTCGTCGCTCATCACGCGCTGTTTCTTCTCGAGACCGGCCGTGACCCGTTCAATGCCTTCGTTGAACTCTTTCATCCCCACGCTGTTCTTGTCATTGCGGGCCGCCAGCAGGGCGGCTTCATTGACGAGATTGGCGAGATCGGCGCCGACGAAACCGGGGGTCAGTGCCGCGACCTGAGCCAGGTCGACGCTTTCGTCGAGCTTCACGCTCTTGACGTGAACTTTGAGAATCGCTTCGCGTCCGCGGATATCGGGGCGATCGACCAGCACGTGCCGGTCGAACCGTCCGGGACGGAGCAGGGCCTGGTCCAGCGTCTCGGGCCGATTGGTCGCGGCCATGACGATGACCCCGGTATTTGCGTCGAATCCGTCCATTTCCACGAGCAAGGCGTTCAGCGTCTGCTCACGTTCATCGTGGCCGCCGATAATGCTGGTCCCGCGGCTCTTGCCGAGCGCATCCAGCTCATCGATGAAAATGATGCAAGGTGCCTTGGATTCCGCTTGCTGGAACATATCCCGCACGCGGGCCGCTCCGACGCCCACGAACATCTCGACGAAGTCGCTGCCCGACAGGCTGAAGAACGGCACGCCCGCCTCGCCTGCGATGGCCTTGGCCAGCAATGTCTTGCCGGTTCCCGGAGGGCCGACGAGCAGCACTCCCTTGGGAATGCGGCCGCCTAACCGCTGGTACTTCTCCGCGGACTTCAGGAAGTCCACGACCTCTTTGACTTCCTCGACCGCCTCGTCGATGCCGGCCACGTCGTCGAAGGTGACACCCAGATCCTCCTGGGCGTACAGCTTGCCGCGGCTTCGTCCGAAGGCCATCGGCGAACCGGCGCCTCCGATCCGTCGCATGAGCACGATGAAAAACACGATGACGATCGCGGTGGTCACGACCAGCAGCCACTGGGTTCGCCAGATGCTCGGCTCGGCCGCAAACTGCCAGCCCGGAATCCGGTTCTCTTCCAGCAAGCGCCGGATCTGATCGATGGTGCCGTCAGACGGCAGGAAATTCGTCCGGAACGTCTTCCGGCTGGTCTTCATCGTCGCCGGTTTCGGGCTCAGCTGGACGAAGTCGATGGTTCCGGTAATGGACCGATCCCCGACTCGCACGTCCCGCAGATTGCTGTAGCGAATGCGCTCGTTGGTTTCCCCCCGATCGCGTTCGACGATCAATTCGCCGCTGGCGCCGGGGGCCAGTGTCCCTTGCTCGGTGCGTTTGCTGTTCTCAATCAGCTGCACCAGGTCCTGATAGGGGATCTCGTTTTCGGTGAACGTGGCCACAATGACGACCACGAGGATCACGCCGCCTATGAGGAGAAACAGGGAGAGAAAAAAGGTGGGGCCCAGATTGGTCCCTTTGTCGGATCTCTTGGGTCCAGGGCTGTTGTCCTGACTCATGCTTACCTTCGCTCCAAATGGGTCTGCCCGGACGATTGCTCCCGGTTCGAGGACGAACCGCGGGTCGTAGGACGGGCTGAGGGCACCGAGGTCCGCCGGGGCCCGGCGGACCACTCTCGTAGCGAGCCTGTCCGCGAACCCCGCTGGGGCGGGTTGAGCACCCAGGTGCGGCGGGGTTTGCGGAGAGACTCTCGATTGGATTATAGCGTTGCGCCGGCATTTGCCCGTCGGTGCGTCTTACGGTCGGGGAAAATATTCCGCCACATGGGCGGCTTTTCGGGGGTCGCCCCGGAGCTTTGTGGGGTTAGTGAATCCGGGTTGTCCCCAACGATAGGGCAACATAAAATGCCTCACCGCTTGCTCGATCCGCTGCCACAAAGTCAACGCGCGTCGCCGGTTAGACGCTCCCGTGACCTGCTTGCCGTTTAGGCTTCCGCACCGCCTGAGCGCCCGGCCGGGACGAGTCGGTGGCGGATGGTACCGTTGAGGATGGGAACGTGGATCGGCTTGAAGATCGTTCGGCTTGACGATCATACTGCGTGCTACCGTTCAACCGGCAGGCACGTGGATGGGTCTCGAACACGCTGGCCAGAAGAACAGCCTTCCTAATCAGAATAGCGTCGCCTTGGCTATGAGCAACTCCGCCCGCACCGTTGCTATCCTTGGCGCAACCGGCAGCATCGGGCGCAGCACGGCGGAAGTAGTGCAGGCCGCGCCCGAGCGGCTCAAGATTGTGGGGCTGACAGCGAACCGACACCTGGACGAATTATGCAAACTGGCCTGGCAAGTGCAGCCGCGCTGGGTGGTGGCGACGGACGAAGAGGCGGCCCGCTGTTTCGACTGGTCGGCTCTTCCCGTCGGCACGGAACTGTTGACGGGACAAGCTGGCATCCAACAGCTGGTCGCCAGCGCCGATGTTGACGTCGTGGTGGCGGCGATCGTGGGGAGTGCCGGGTTGCAGGGGACGTGGTCGGCCCTGTCGGCGGGAAAGACGGTGGCCCTGGCCAACAAGGAAACGCTGGTCATGGCCGGTCCGCTGGTCATGAAGCTGGCCAAGGACTGTGCGGC
>JBFWYF010000002.1:0-34651 GCA_050186685.1 Pirellulaceae bacterium | reverse complement strand
GACCGCAATTGTCCTGATTACACCTCTGAATGAACCGCTTCTGCGAAAGCCGTATGCGGGAAATCCGCACGTACGGTTTGATGAGGAGGAGGGCTCGGCCCACAACCGACCCTCCTTACTCTACCGCCTTCGTGTGAGACAATACTTCTCGGGGGCCAACGCGGTGACGGATGACGCGGAGCTCACGTTCTGGCGAACATGGTTACGGGTGCTCCGGGTTTGGGATAGACGCAGGAGGGGAAAATTGAGCACAATGGGCTCCCCATTTGCTCATGGAGGAACTCCTGGGGGAAACCGACGGAGATACGGGCAGTTAAGTCAACAGCGATCGACGGAAGCGGCCTGATTTCATGTCTTACGACGATTTTGATGTGGACCGATTGGCAGACTACCTCCGGGTGCGACCCGACCAGGTGGCACGGCTGGCTGAACGAGGCAAGTTGCCGGGGCGTCGCATCGCGGGTCAATGGCGTTTCTCTCAGGCAGAGATTCATACGTGGTGGGAGGACCGGATCGGCACGCTGGACGATGAGGAATTGGCCGACGTGGAAGCTGTGCTCCAGTATTCGCGGACCCGGCAATTTCCGCAATTCTCGCTGGCTGAGATGATGCCGGAGACGGCGATTGCGCTGCCGCTGGTGGCGCGGACGCGGAACTCTGTGATAACGAGCATGGTTCAGCTTGCAGCGGGCACGGGGTTGCTGTGGGACGAGCAGCGTATGGAGGATGCGGTGCGGGCTCGCGAGAACCTGCATCCCACGGCGCTGGACAATGGCGTGGCGCTCATGCATCCTCGTCGTCCGATGTCGTCGATTCTGGCCGAGCCGTTTTTGGCGTTGGGACGGACGGACCATGGAATCCCCTTCGGCGGCGGCCGGACGTTGACGGACATTTTTTTCCTGGTCTGTTCGACAGATGACCGCGGTCATCTGCGTTGTTTGGCCCGGCTGAGCCGCATTATTGGCCAGCCTGCATTTCTTTCTGACCTGCGGGCGGCCACCGATCTGCGTGAAGTTCGTCCGTTATTCGAGGCCTACGAAGCGCAGCTGCAGGAGTGAGCGTTGCTGGCGGGGCGCTCGTTGCGGCTGCGCGGCCAAGGGATTGTGTATGCCGCAAATCTGCCGGCCCGAGGGATGGGGAGCAGGGTTGGAGCCTCCAAGGCCGGTCTTGTTGATCGGGGACGCAGGGCGCGACGAGTTCGGCGAAGTGGCGGCGTGGCTGCGGACCAGGCATCAGGTCTGGGCGGTGATGCGACTTGCCGACGTATCGGCCCAAGCTTGGGGCGGTCGCGACCCTGAGTTGGTGATCTGGCTTCAAGCGTTGCCCGGCGCCGGTCCCGCAAGAGAGCTGGAGGTTTGTGGCCGCCGTTGGCCGCTGGCCCGCTGCGCGGTGGTCCAGGGCAGTTGGTGTGAAGGGGACGGCCGCACAGGCCGGCCGCTGGCCGGGGTCCGGCGGATGTACTGGTACGATGCGGTGGAGCGGCTTGCTGCTTGGCTGGCGACGGCCGCCACGCCGGTACGCGGCTGGGGACTTCCGCACGTCGCGACGGAGCTCGAACGGCTCGCGGCTCAGTTGGGCGGCTGTCCGCGGCAGAACGGGCGAACAGGAATCGCCGTCATCGCGGCACGCACGCGGGACGACTTTGAGGCGTGGCGCGACGCTTGCGCGAGCGTCGGCTGGACCAGCGAGTGGCAGCGCCCGGGGATTCAATTGGCGCCAGGCGGCGCGGAAGCCGCGATCTGGGATCTCTGCCACACGCTCGACAGGGATTGGGCGGCGGTACAGCGATTCGCCGTTCGCTGGCGGCCTGCTCACCTGGCGGTCGCAATGAGTTTTCCGCGGGTGACGGATGTAGCGCAGGTGCGGGCGCTGGCGGGGCACGTGGTGGCCAAACCAATCCAGCTGCCCGATTTCCAACACTGGCTGGGGGGCTTGGCCAGCACAGGCAGGATGCCGGTGCGAGCGATTCCCTCCACCCCGAGTCCAAATTGCTCGACGATAGGCTGACTGCCGGTCTACAATCACTGGGGCTAGGTACGAACACTTCGACGCGATGTTTTCAGGGAGTCCCTGTTTGGCTGCACCGCCTCCAACCTCGGCCCAGACGCCTTTGCCGCCCGAGATCCGGGAATTGCTCGCCCGGCTGCGGCGACGGATTCGAGCATATGTGTGGCTGGAAGGGATCTCATTAGCCATTATATGGCTGGTATCGATGTTCTGGTTGGGACTCGCGCTGGACTACCTGCCGGTACTGGCCGGTGTGGGCGAGATGCCGCGCACGGCACGAGCCCTGCTCTTGAGTGCGGTAGGCGTCGTGTTTCTCTGGATCTTTTACCGTTGGATCCTCCGTCGTTATTTTGCCCGGCTGGCCGATCGCAGCATGGCCTTGCTGTTGGAACGCCGTTTTCATGAACTGCAGGACGGGCTGATCACGTCCGTGGAACTGACGGGGCAGGCGGGCGCCACGCCGGCTGGCCAGGCCATGTTGGCAGAGACGGAGCGGGAGACTTTGCGGCATATCCGCCACCTGCCGATCCACCACGTCTTCAACTTTCGGCCTCTGACGGTCAGCACCACGGCAGCAATCGTCCTGATGGCCACCATCGGCGGCTTGTATGTGATCAATGCTCATGCCTTCGAGTTGGGCATTCGCCGGTTGTACCTGTTGGACGATGCCCTTTGGCCGCGGCGGGCTCGGATCGAAGTCGTGGGGGTGCAGCGCCGCGATGCGGCCACCGGTGCGACGACGGCCGAGCCGATTCCATTCCAGGCCGGCCAGTTGAAGACCGCCAAAGGATCGAGTCTCGGATTGCTGGTGCGAGCTGACGCGGGCCAGCCAACGGTTCCGGAGGTTTGCACCATCCAATATCGGACCCGGGAAGGAGAACGAGGCCGCGTCCACATGACGCGCGTAGGGCGTGTGCGCGACGGATTTCAATCGTACAAGTACGACGGCAAGCCCTTTGACGGCGTTTTGTCGGACATCGAATTCGACGTCATTGGCGGAGACCATCGGGTGTCCGGATACTCCATTCGCGTTGTGGACAGTCCGACGCTCGTCGATGTCCAGGTGTCCTGTCAGTTTCCGCCTTACTTAGTCGACGAGCAGCTGTCGACTTGGCTGCCCCGCACGGTCGCTTATACCGCGGGCCTGCAGTTACCCCAGGGCACTCGTCTCCGGCTACACTGCCGCGCGAACAAGCCCTTGCGGGACGTCACGTTGTTGGACCCCGACAGCCAGCAGACGGTCTCCCTGCCTCTGGATGCGGGGCGGGGCGACGCACTGGAGTTCGAATATGAAGTGCCGGCGCTAGGCGAGCACTTCACGATGGATGTGGCGCTGACGGATACCGACAACGTACAGTCCGAGCGTCCCTACCGTATCCATCTGGGTGGCGTGTCAGATGTCGCGCCCACGGTGAACATGCGGCTCGCCGGAATTGGCACGGCGGTGACGCCGGATGTGCTGCTGCCGCTGCGGGGAACGATTACCGACGACTACGGGCTCGCGCGGACATGGGTCGAAATTGCGGCGAATGATGGAGCGCCCCGGGAATTCTCATTCCAGCCGACCACCGATGGTGCCGCGGAAGTGTCCGTTGATTTTCGCAGTGAACGGGCCAAGCCGGAGGGAATGGTCGTCCAGGTCCAGGACAAGCTGGTGGTGACCGTCAAGGCGTCTGACAAGCGGGCGCTTGACGGTGGCCCCAACCTGGCCGTCGGTGACCAATACACGCTGGAAGTCGTGAGTCCTGACCAATTGCTGGCGCTGCTCGAAGGACGTGAACTCGGATTACGCCGGCGATTCGAGCAGATTGTGGAAGAGGTCAACCAGACGCGGGATATGCTGCTCCGGGTACGGAACGATGGCCCCGAGGTTGCGCGAGCGGCGGCGTCCGCTGATACGGGTGAGCCGACATCGGAATCCGGTGAAGGGGCCGACTCAGCCACGGAACGACTGGAGCGAGCCTGGTCGATGCGCGTGCTCCGCACCCGCCAATCGCTGATGCAAAGCGAGAAGGCGGCGTTGGAAGTGCTGGGAGTCGCTGCCGGTTTCCGGGACATTCGCGCGGAACTGACGAATAACCGAGTCGACACAGAAGACCGGAAAGAGCGACTCGAGCAGCAGATTGCGGTTCCACTCGAACGGATCGGGCAGGAACTGTTTCCCGAGCTGGACCGTCGCCTGGGGAAGCTGACGCAGGTACTGGCGGGTGTCGAGCAGCGCCGAGCGTTCCAGCAGGAAGACGCCGAGACGCTATCGGCCGCGGATGCCTCCATCGAGCAGATTACGCTTGTCCTGAGCAAGATGGATGAAGTGCTGAAGCAGATGGTTGATCTGCAGGACTTCAACGAACTGCTGGATATCGTGCGTTCGTTGATTGACGAACAGCGCCAGCTGCTGAACGATGTCAAGCAGGAACAGAAACAGTCGCTGCGGGATCTGCTGAAATGAGAACGCGAACCCAGGAGGCAACCAACGTGTCGGGACGCACTACGGACTCCCGTGCCGGATGGCACCGTGGCTCGCATGCTCTCCGGATCATGGTTGGATGGGGGATGCTGGTGATGGCGGCTGGCATTGCCGCTCAGCAGCCTCAGATCAAACCAGAGCCGGCAGCGCCCGCCAAAGGGAGCAAAGGGCGTCTGGAAGATCTCGCCGTGTCACAGGCACAGCTGGCCGACAAGTACGCTCGGCTCGAGCAACTGCTGATCCGCATGTCGGAGATGGAGGCCGCTACGAATCCCCAGCGGGCCAGTTTGCTGAAGCGGGCCGCTCAACAGTCGACGGACCGCATGACGCGCCAGCAGTTGCAGACGCTGGTTAAACTGCTGACTCCTCCCTCGCAGCTGAAACGGGCTGTCGACGAGCAGCAGCACGTCATTACGGACCTCGAAAAGCTGCTCGAACTGCTGCAGAGCGAAGACCGCGCCGACCGGTTAAAGAGCGAGCGGGAACGGATCCAGGAGTACGTGCGGCAACTGGAACGTCTCTTGCGCCAGCAGGCGGACGTACAGGGCCGAACGGAAGGTGGCGGCGACGCCGCACAGCTGGCCGAGGATCAAGCCGAAGTGGCCGATCGGACCGACGAGCTGGCCGAGCAGATTCGGAAAAACGAGGAAGGTGGAGCTCCTCAAGGTAAGCAAGATTCGCCGAGGAAGGATACCGACCCGCCCGGGGGCCAGGAATCGGACAAGAAGAGCAACCAGTCGCCGGACGGCAAGTCCGCGGCAGGCGACAAGTCGGCGGCGGGGAAAAAAGGTTCGGCTGGGAAGAAGGGCGCGGGGCAAAAGAGGGACACCTCGGGAGATAAGTCACAGCCGGAGGGCACGTCTGGCAAGGCGGGCGACCAGGAGTCGGATGGAAAGCAACCAGGCGAGAAGCAGGCTCAAGGCAAGCCCTCCTCCGATTCCGCGAACAAGGAAAAGTCGGAGCTAGGCCAACCGAGCTCCGATTCGACCCCACAAGGCAAGTCGGACCCGAAAGAGGGCGGAAAGGGCAAGGCGGGTAAATCCGGTAAATCCACGCCCGGCAAACCCACGCCCGGCAAGTCGGGAGAAGAGCGCGAGGACTCCGAATCGAGCGATGCTGCCGAGTCGCCGGCGGGGCAGCAAGATGCCAACCAGCATCCGGCCCGGAAACGACTGGAAGCCGCCGAGGAGCGGATGCGCGAGGCTCAACGCAAGTTGGCCCAGGCGAAGCGGAAGGACGCCATTACGGAGCAGGAGCAGGCGCGCGAAGAATTAGAGCGGGCTAAAGCAGAATTGGAACGAATTCTGCGGCAGCTACGGGAGGAGGAGATTGAACGCACGCTGGCACTTCTGGAAGGTCGCTTCCGACGGATGCTACTAGGACAGATTCAGATTTATGAATCGACGAAGCGTTTGGATCAAGTCCCGGGCGCCCAGCGGACGCGCGACATGGATGTGCAAGCTGGCAAGCTGGGCTTTGAGGAGGGCAAGCTCGCGGTCGAGGCCGACAAGGCGCTTCTGGTGTTGCGTGAAGAGGGCTCGTCGGTGGCATTTCCGGAAACGGTCGAGATGATGCGCGACGACATGCAGCAGGTCGCCGAGCGATTGGCTCAGTCGCGCGTCGACTCGCTGACGCAAAGCATCGAGGAAGAGATCATTCGCTCCCTGGAAGAGTTGATTGCTGCTTTGCAGAAAGCGCAGCAGGACCTGAAGGACAAGCGTCAGCCGCCGCAGCAGGGCGAGCCGATGGATCCGGCGGATCGGCCCTTGGTCGATCGGTTGGCGGAGTTGAAGATGATTCGGTCGCTGCAGATGCGTGTGAATGCGCGCACGTTGCGGTATGCACGATTGCTGGACAACATCGAAGATCCCGTGGGTCGAGCGAACGATGCGGACTTGCGGCAGTCGATCAGCAAACTGGCCGAATTGGAGCAGCGCGTGTTCGAGATCACGCGTAACATCGTGTTGGGGAAGAATGAATAGGGCTGCGGGTAGAAAGGACCGAACGATGCAGAGCCGCTGGTTACTGGCCGTGGTTTTCGCCGTAGGAGGAACTGGCTGGACTTTGACCGCCCTAGCGGCCCACGTCGAAAGCGACCTGGTGCGGAAGGCGACGTGGAAGCAGCCGACGCCGGATGAAGTACGACTGTTGCTGGAGACGTTTGTCCACGCGACCAGTGCCGACGACTCGGTGCGCCGCGCGGCGGATGCGGCCTGGACGGCAGATCGTCCGTCGGTCGATCGCGAGTTTCTGCTCGATCGCACCGCCGCGGTGCTGGCGGTCGTCGAGCCTCGGGCGGAAGAGATACGGGCCTTGTGCCGATCGGACTTGCAAGGGGTGCCGCCGGCCTTCCCTTGGCTGCAGGAGGAGACCGTGCCCGGGTGGATTCGCGCGAACCTGCGGCTGCTGTACGGACGCTGGTTAGCCCAGCACGCGCATTTCGATGAATCGCTGGAATGTCTCCGCGGTCTGGAACCGCAGCAGGTGGTGGATCCCGCGACGTTGTTGTTCTATCAGGCCGTGTCCCAACATCGTTTGCTGCTGAAGGATGATTGTTTGAAATCGCTGTCTCGACTGATGGAGAACGAAGCGGAGTTGCCTCGCCGGTACAAGACCGTCGCGCAGCTGATGGAGGCCGATATCAAACCACTCAAAGCGGACTCGCTGGACGAGATCTCGCGGTTAATGGAGGACATCCGGAGGCGGCTGGATTTTGGCCATGCCGGCCAGCGTGTGCGTAAGCAGGAAGACGACGTCATTGCCAAGCTGGACAAGATGATCGAGGACATGGAGCAGCAGCAACAGCAGCAGGCTGGAGCTGGCGGGAACGCGGGGAGCAATCAACCGAGCAACCCTGCCTCTGACTCGAGAGACCTGCCGGGCAAAGGCCCGGGCGACGTCGATTCGAAGAAGATTGGCAGCAAATCCGGTTGGGGTGATCTGCCTCCCAAGGAGCGGGAAGAGGCCCTTCAGCAAATAGGCAAGGACCTGCCCGCGCATTTCCGGGAAGTGATCGAGGAATATTTTCGCCGTCTGGCACGTGAAGGAGACCGGTGAACGGGCTCGCCTATGATTTCGATTCTGACGCTCTGCTGTTGCCTGGGTGCTGAACCGGAAGTGGTTGTGAAGCCACTGCGCGGTGAGCCGCTGCAAGGCGCCCTGGTCGAACTGTCGGCTACCCGTTTGACGTTGCGCGCCGGCGGCCAGACGCGGCAGTTCGAGACGAGCGGACTGGAGTCATTCCGGCCTGTCGGGTCCGCGACACCGGACGCGGCCGACCAGGCCCAGGTGTGGGTTGAGTTGGTCGACGGATCCGCGTTCGCGGGGGCGACATTCACCGCCGCCGCAGGACAATGCACGATGACCGGAGGGGCCACCGGTACGCTCTCGATGTCGCTACCCCGCGTGCGGTCGGTCCGTTTTTACGCACCCCAGGAGCAGATTCGAGCGCAGTGGAAGGCCATTGCAGCCGAGTCCGCGCCGGGGGATGTGCTCGTGATACGGAAGATCAGTTCGTCGGCTAGCGGCGCGAGCGAAGTGGCGCTCGATCAGCTGACCGGCGTGGTGCACGGGGTCACGGATGCGACGGTGTCGTTCGAGTTCGACGGCGAACGGCTGGATGTTTCGCGCGCCAAGATCGAGGGCATTGTGCTGCGCGGAGCAACCTCGCGCGAGACAGACGAGCCGTATTCGCGCGTGCGGGACGCCGCCGGGGGAATCTGGAACGCACGGGATGTATCGTTCGGGGACGGACGACTGGAACTGACGACGGTCGCCGGCGTGCGGGTCCCACTGCCCTGGAATCAGGTACAGGAGGTCGACTATTCCGCGGCGAACCTGATGCACCTCGCCGAGATAGAAATGGAATCCGCTGCGTGGCGCCCGTATTTTCAGTCGTCCTTGACTCCCAAGTCGCTGAGCCGGTGGTTTGAACCCCGTTTTGAAGCCGTGGCGCTTGGGGGACGATCATACGATCGCAGCCTTGTGCTCCACAGCCGCTCGGTGGTTTCCTATCGCCTGTCACGAAATTTTCGGCAGCTGGTGGCTGTCGTCGGCATCGACGAGCGGTTACGCCACCAGGCGAACCTCGGTTTGACGATCCTGGGCGATGGTCAGCCGCTCTTCCAGCGGACCATTCGGGGAGACCAGGAACCGTTTGAACTCGACTTGCCGATCGATGGTGTCCGCCGACTCCGGATTGAAGTCGATTTCGGTGAAGATCGTTCCGACGTTGGGGACTTGTTGTACTTGGCCGAGCCACGACTGGTGAAATGAGATGACGAATCCTTGCTGGATGCCGCGGTGGCTGGTGCTGGGCTGCGGCATCTATCTCCTGATGCGTTCTGCGCCTGGGATGGCCGATGTCCCGGCCGTGGTGCTCCAGGCCGAGCAGCAGCGGATCGCCGCCATGGCGAAGGCCGTACCCGCGTCGATCGCCATCTTCACGTCGGATGGCAACGGCGGAGGGTCCGGTGTCGTGATTTCGGCGGATGGCTACGCCCTGTCGAATTTTCACGTAACGTCGCCCGTGGGCGACTACATGAAATGTGGCATGCCGGACGGCCGGTTGTACGACGCCGTGATAGTCGGCATCGATCCAACGGGAGACGTGGCGCTGCTGAAGTTGCTGGGACGGGATGATTTTCCTGCCGCGGAGTTCGGGGATAGCGATCAGGTGCGCGCGGGGGATTGGTGTTTCGCGGTGGGCAATCCGTTTCTGCTCGCGACCGACCTGCAGCCCACCGTCTCGTTCGGCATCGTGTCGGGTGTGCATCGGTACCAGTACCCCGCCGGTTCGATTCTGGAGTATGCCGATTGCCTGCAGACGGACGCCGCCATTAATCCTGGCAACTCGGGAGGACCGCTGTTCAACGCCGCCGGCGAGCTGATCGGCATCGTGGGGCGGGGTTCGTTCGAAAAACGGGGTCGGGTGAACGTCGGCGTGGGGTACGCCATCTCCATCAACCAGGTCAAGAATTTTCTGGGGGATCTTCGCAGCGGCCGGGTCGTTGATCATGCGACCTTGGGTGCGACCGTATCGCGCGACGAGCAGGGACACGTGATTGTCACCAACATCCTGGAAAGCTCGGATGCTTTTCGCCGGGGATTGCGGTACGGCGATGAACTGGTGGCGTTTGGCGGCCGGACCATCCGTACGGTAAACGCCTTCAAGAATGTCCTTGGGATCTTTCCCGAAGGATGGCGGGTGCCGCTGAGCTACCGCCGCGATGATGAAAAACACGACATTTACGTTCGGCTGGCGCGAGTGCACACCCCGGCCGAACTGTTGAAATTGCTGGAGCGCGAACAGCCGCCCGAGGAGCCAGGGGGACGAGATCAGCCGCGGTCGAAGTCGAAACCGCGGCCCGAACCGCGGGAGGCGGCGCCACGACCGGCCGCGGCGCCGATTCCCGCCGAGGCCGCTCAGCAGATCCGCGCGCGCTCCGGCTTCAAGAACTATTACTTCAACGAAATCGAGCGCAATCGAGTCTGGAACCGCTTTACGGCCCTCAGCCAATGGAACGCCGCCGCCGGTACCTGGTCCCTCGCCGGCAAGCTCGCCACGGGCGGGGACGTGTCCGCCAAACTGACGGACCAGCAGTCGGAGCTGCAATGGCCGGGTGTCCAGACGCGCATCGACGAGCAGCAGGGTCTGGCCGGCGCGGCGGAACTGGCCGATGCCGGTGTGGCCCTTGCACTGCACCTCTGGCGGCGTCTGCTGTTGCTGGGGCCGGGGAAGTATGGTGAAGTCCACTATCGCGGGCGGGCTCCACTGCCGGGGCGGGAAGGCCTGTTCGACGTGATCCGCGCGACGCGCGATGTGACCGAGTCCTGGTGGTATTTCGATCCGAGCGACGGACAGCTGGTCGCGCTGGAGCTGTTTCCGGATTCGGAAGTGGACCCCTGCGAGCTGTTGTTCTACGACTATCGTCCCACGGGCGGAGCCGTGATGCCGCACCGAATCGTTGCCCGCCGCGGGGCGGAGCCGGTGGCCGAAATCAACCTGTCCGAGTTCACGGTGAGCCCGTAACATGGCTGTGGCAGAATACCTCGGAGATGCGGGACACCGGTTGCTTATCTGCTGCTGCTTCGCAGGCTGGCTGGTGGCGGGAGACCGGACGGCGCTGGCTCAGCCCTCGTATGCGTCGGTGATCGACGGGGTGCAGCCCAAGGTCGTCAAGGTATATGGGGCCGGCGGCCTGCAAGGTCTCGAGCATTACCAGAGCGGTTTTCTCATTTCGGCTCAAGGTCATATCCTGACCGTGTGGAGCTATGTGCTCGACTCCGAAGAAGTCATCGTCACGCTGCATGACGGAAAACGGTATACGGCCGCGCTGCTGGGAGCCGACCCCCGCCTCGAAATCGCCATTCTGAAGATCGACGCCGCCGAGCTTCCCCACTTCGCGCTCGACGAGTCGGTATCGCTCGACGTAGGCGATCGGGTATTGGCCTTCAGTAACTTGTTCAATGTGGCGACGGGCGATGAGGCGGCCAGCGTATTGCACGGCAGCGTCGCCACAACCGGCAATCTGGCGGCGCGCAAAGGCGTGTATCAGACCACCTATCGGGGCCAGGTCCTGGTGCTCGACGCCATGACGAACAATCCCGGTGCCGCTGGCGGTGCGTTGACCGACCGGGGCGGGCAACTGGCCGGCATGCTGGGCAAAGAGCTGCGCAATGCCCAGGACAATACGTGGTTAAACTACGCAGTCCCGATGGCGGCGCTGCGCGAAGCGATCGAGGACTTGATGTCCGGCAAGTTCCGCCCCCGTCGCGACGACGAGATACGGAAACCCCGCGAGCCTGTCAGCCTCGCCTTGCTGGGAATCGTGCTGGTCCCGAACGTCCTGGTCAAGACACCCCCGTATGTCGACGCCATTCAACCGAAATCATCCGCCGAGAAGGCGGGATTGCGCCCCGATGACTTGATTCTGTTCGTGAACGACCGCATTGTCCCGTCCGCGCAAGCGTTGCGCGAGGAACTGGCGCTCATTGACCGGATCGACGAAGTGCGGTTGGTGGTCCAGCGCGGTCAGGATCTGGTGAATATCTCGCTGTTTGCCGGGGATCGTTAGGTAGCTTCCATGATCAAGCGTGCGGCAGGACAGGAGTGGAACCCGATGGTGCGGCTGGCTGCGGCCATCTTCCTGACGACCGTCTCGGCGGCAACCCTGCCGGCGCAAAACAAGGACGACCTGTTTGAGCTGGAAGAACGGGCCGTGCGCGATGCGGTTGACCGCGTGGCACCGTCCGTAGTCCGGATCGATACAGTCGGTGGCTTGGAACATCTGGATGACGTCTTGCTCGGAGAAGGACCGACCACGGGCGTGGTCGTCGACGCGGACGGCTGGATCGTGTCCAGTACCTTTAATTTTCTGCGACTCCCGTCGTCCATTCTCGTCACCCTGCCGGGCAACCGGCGCGTGCCGGCGCGGATCGTGGCCCGAGATCACAGCCGCAAGCTCGTCTTGTTAAAGGTCGAGACCGAGCAACCGCTCCCGGTGCCCGAATCGATTCCCGCCGACGAGGTTCTCGTAGGGCAGTCGGCCATCGCGGTCGGCCGCACGTTCCACGCGGATAAGCCTAACATCTCGACGGGAATCATCAGTGCCAGGCAGCGGATCTGGGGCAAGGCCATCCAGACCGATGCCAAGATCTCGCCGAGCAATTACGGTGGTCCGCTCTGCGATCTGCGCGGGCGGGTATTCGGGATCCTGGTCCCCCTGTCGCCGACCAGCCAGCATGAGCTGGCCGGTGCGGAGTGGTATGACGCGGGCATCGGGTTTGCCGTACCGCTGGTCGATATCCGCCAGCGACTGGAGCGCATGAAGAAGGGTGAGGATCTGCAACCGGGCCTGCTCGGCGTGACACTCAAGTCGGGCGACATGTATTCCTTGCCGGTGGAGCTGGTGGCCTGCCATCCCAAGTCGCCGGCTTACCGAGCTGGGCTGCGTGCGGGGGATACCATTGTCGAAGTAAACGGCATTTCCATCGAGCGCCAAGCGCAATTAAAGCATGTGCTGGGACCGCTGTACGCGGGCGAGACGTTGTCGCTGATCGCCCGCCGCGGTGAGGAACGGATCACGCTGAAAGTCGAGTTGGTGGACGCGATTCAACCCTATGAGCAGCCATTTCTCGGCATCCTCCCCCAGCGTCAGCCGCCGGCCGATGGGGCGGCGGGACCGGACGGCGTGCCCGTCCGCTATGTGTATCCTGGCAGCGGGGCCGCGCAGGCCGGCCTCAAGCCGGGTGATCGCATCCGCAGGATCGGCGAGCGTGCGACCGCCGACGCAACGGCTCTCCGCGAGGCCCTCGCCGCTCTCGAGCCGGACCAGGCCGTCGAAGTAACCGTACAACGCGGTGATCGGGAGGAACGGCTGCAGGTAACGCTCGGTTCCGCTCCCGACCGTTTTCCACCCGCCGAGGCATCGGCAGCCACAGAGCGTCCGGTCGAGGGACGAGCTCAGCCGGCCGAACTGAAAATTCCGGAAGAACCCAACGAGTGCACGCTCTTAGTGCCCGCCAATGATCGCGGGGGGAGCCCGCTGGGATTGCTCGTCGTTCTCTCCCCGCCGGGGGATTTTGATGCCGATGGATTCGCCAAGCAATGGGCGCATGTAGCGCAGCAGTATGGACTGATCGTCGCGGCTCCGCGGGCGCGGCTCGCCAACATGTGGTTGCCGGCCGAAACGGATGTCATCCGGAAAGTGATCGACCATGTCGTTCAGAACTACCGTGTCGATCGCGACCGGGTGGCAGTGCACGGTACCGGCGCCAGCGGAGCCATGGCGTATCTCACAGCGTTTCGCCTGCGCGATGTGGTCCGAGGTATTGTGGCCATCGACGCGGCCATTCCCCTCCTCGTCGCCCGGCCGCCAGACGTGGATCCGATCGAGCGGCTGGGCGTCGTTCTCGTACGATTCGCCGAGTCGCCGGCGAAGTCCAGAATGGAACAGAACGCATCCCTGCTGCGTGAAATGAAGTATCCCGTCATTGACGTGGAGTTACCCGGTGCAGGGCGCGAGGTGAACGACGAAACGCAGGCCGGAATCCTGCGGTGGCTGGATACCCTGGACAAGCACTGATTTGCCATTCAGGATATGCGTCGTCTGCCAGACCTTTCCGAGCTGCCTGACGACGATGCCATGAAGAACCTATTGTTACTGCGACATGCCAAGTCCAGCTGGAATGATTCTTCGTTGCCAGACCATCAGCGACCACTCAACGAGCGCGGCAAGCGGGATGCGCCGCGAGCAGGCGAGCAGCTCGTCGCACGTCAGATCCGCCCACAGCTCGTACTGAGCTCGTCGGCCAAGCGGGCAGCAAAGACCGCGAAGAAAGCCATCGAAGCTTCTGGCTATGAGACCGAACTAAGGTTGCTGGACGAACTGTACCTCGCCACTCCGGATGCTTACCTTGCCCAGTTGCGAAAGCTGCCGGATTCCTTGTCGTGCATTCTCGTCGTAGGACACAACCCCGGAATGGAGGAACTGCTGCTAGGCCTGACCGGCCTCCATCAGGCGTTTCCCACTGCGGGCCTGGCCAGCCTTGACATCGCCACCGAGCGATGGCGGGACCTGCAGCTCGATCACACAGCGCAGCTTCGGTGGCAGTGGCGGCCAGACGAGGAGTAGGGCCGCTTCCCGTTCGAAGTTATGAAAACAGAGCGGTTAACGGCCGGCCCGTGTCCATCAACTGGATTGTGCGGCCGGTGGCATCGGTCATCGTCAGATCCTCGACTCCCATGCCGTGGTAGACCGTTTTGGCGATGTCCGCGGGGCTGACCTCTTGATCAGCCGGGTACTCCGCAAACCGGTCGCTACGACCGTACGTCTGACCACCGCGGATTCCACCGCCGGCGAGCAATACGGTGAGGCAATGGGTCCAGTGGTCACGGCCGGCACCCGAAACACCGCCGCTGCGCGGGTCTCCAATCTTGGGCTTGCGTCCCATTTCACTCGTCACCATCAACATGGTGGTGTCGAGTAGTCCGCGTTCGGCCAGATCGCTGACGAGCGCCGAAAAACCGCGGTCAAACTCCGGCAGCAGATGCTCGCTCAAGCAGGCAAAGTTGTTGCCGTGCGTGTCCCATCCGCCTGCGCTCTTGCACTTGTCGGCGATCTTCATGTTCTCCATCCAGAAGACGGTGATGAACGGGACCTTCGCCTCGACCAACCGGCGGGCCGCCAGCAAGCTCATTCCATTGACCGTCTCGCCATAGGCTTCGCGCACCGCGGTAGGTTCCCGCGAGACGTCGAACGCCGTCGTCGTGCTCGACGAGGTGAGCAGCGACATAGCCCGATCCTGATGGCGAGACCAGGTGCGCACGGAGTTCAGTGCGTCAAATGAGCGCCGGCAATCGTCGAGCGCCGTAAGCAATGATTCGCGATCGGTGAGGCGGCTGGCTGTCATGTCTCCGTTCAGCGTCAATGCGGGGGCCCGAAATTCCAGCGGGCGATCCGCGTCGCCGTGAACATACAAAGGGTCGTGCTCGACGCCGAGTTTCGCAGCGAATTGCCCAGGACGCGTGTAAGGCGCCCGGCTGGGCTTGTGCGGCAACGTGATGGCGTTCGGCAGATCCGGGTGAGGCGGACGCTTGGCGGCGACCACGCTGCCGATGAACGGCCAGTCGTCCGGCATGGGTGTACGATTGTTGCCGAGCGTCAGAAACGTCGGATCCGGCACGTGCCCCGTCAGGTTGTGATAGTAGCCCGCATGGTGATCGTTGGTATTCACCGTGCCCCGGACGGAGTTTACCAGCGCGATATGGTGCGCCTGGCGGGCCAACCGCGGCAGGTGCTCGCTGAGCCGCACACCCGGAGCCGACGTGGCAATCGGCTGAAAGGGCCCCCGGTAGTCGAGTGGCGCATCCGGCTTGAGGTCCCACATATCAATATGCGAGGCCCCACCGCACAAAAAGAACAAGATGGTGGACTGAGCTTTGCCACCTCGACCAACACCTTCCAGGGAAGCCGCGGACAAGGGCTGGCGGTTCAATCCAGCCAGACCGCAAGTAGATGCCACCAGGAACGTGCGACGCGACAAGCTGCTTTTCTTCACGATGCTACCTCTCGTCCAGAGACTCCACGCCGTGGGTTCCAGTTTATCTCAACGAATCCGCTGCTGCCTTAATTTATCGGATTGCTGTCGCCTCGTGGAGAGTAAAAGCACCCCCGGCCGGGCGTCTTCCCGTCGTCGCGGACCGGCAGCTGGCTTGTGAGGCGCCCGTCCGCGATTGCGACGCTGCGGATTGTGCCTGTCGATCCCGCCGCTAGAATCATCTCGCAGTTGCGGGCCTTCGCCTTCGCACCAGCCCACCGCCGCCCGCGCGGATTCGCAGCCGGTACCCTTCACGCACGTCCGGAGGAACCTGAATCATGAACTACGGGTGTCTTGCTTGGTGGACCATCGCTTCGTGTTTCGCACCGTTGGGCTTGGTTGCGATCCAAGCCGCGGAGCGTCCCAATGTCATCCTGGTCCTGGCCGACGACGTGGGAGCGGCGGAACTCGGCTGCTATGGAAACACCCTGCACCGCACACCTAATCTCGACCGGATGGCAGCCGAAGGGCTGAAGCTCAATACGTTCTACTCTACCCCGCTGTGCACGACGACGCGGCTGGCCGTGATGACGGGACAGTACGGACACCACAACGGCTATCTCGGTATGAACCGGGAGGCCTACAAGCCCGCCCCAGATAACCCGCAACGCGACATCGGCAACCACTTCACGAACGGGGACCTGATGAAATCCGCGGGCTACGTGACCGCGATGGCAGGCAAATGGCAGCTGAGCGGCAGCCATCCAACGCTGATCCACGATGCTGGTTTCGACGAGTACCGCATGTGGGCCTATCAGCACAACCTGCCCGCTGGTGTGGAACACACCGGGCGGTGGGAAGGCCAGCCGGGACAGTCGAATACGGCCCGCTTCTGGCACCCGTCCCTGGTGCAAAATGGCAAGTACCTGCCCACGAGGCCCGATGACTATGGCCCCGACCTGCTGCATGAATTCGTCGTCGACTTCGCACGCCGTCACCGGAGCCAGCCGTTCTTCGTGTATTACACCTCGTTGTTGACGCACGGTCCGCACGAGGAAACACCGGACCCGGCTCAACCGGGACAGCGCAAGCCCCGGGGGTTTCAGTCGAACCTGGAGTACCTGGACCACCTGATGGGCCGGCTGATGCAAGATCTGACGGAGCTGGACCTTGCCCGGAAAACGATTGTCATCCTGGTTGGCGACAACGGCACCGCCTCACGCGGCAAAGGATCCGTTACGGAACTGGGTGCGCGCGTCCCGTTCATCGTGTGGGGGCCAGGACATGTCCAACCGGCCGCCGGCGCCGAACAGGCCGTGGGGGACATCACCGATCTAGTGCCCACTCTCGCCGAGCTGGCGGGCGTCGCTCTTCCCAAGGACCGTCCCTTCGACGGACAGAGCCTCGTGCCGCTATTCACCGGAAAGACGACTCGTCACCGGGACTGGATCTACAGCTATCTTAATGACGGGCGGATTCTCCGTGACGCGCGTTGGCTACTCGAAATCCCCGGCGCCGGGCAGACCGAGCGGTTTTTTGACTGCGGCAGCAGCCGCGATGGATCGGGTTACCGACTTGTCACGGCGCAGAGCAGCGATGAGGCACGCCAGGCGCGCGAGCGATTCGCAGCGATCCTGGCCAAGATGCCGGAGCCGCGCCCTCGTTTCCAGGAGACGGACGAAGGCCGCGGCAAGAAGAAGAACCGCAAGAAGCAGTCCGTCCCCTAACGAAGTTTGTCCGAGAGTGGTCCGCCGGCCCGGGCGGCCTCTTTCCACTCTCTGGCGAAATAGGCTACAGGCCGGCGCAAGGGGTACGCCCTGCCCTACCGCTCGTCGAGCCCGTACTCGTCCATTTTCTTGCGCAGCGTGGTGCGGTGCATGCCGAGCGTCCGCGCGGCAGCGGCGCATTGCTGGCGGTGTCGCTTCAAGGCGGCCGTCAGCAGGGGAGGTTCCACGACGCGCAGCAGCTGGTCATACAGGTCGACCAAGTCGTCGCCCGCGGCCAACCTGGCTTGTGTCCAACGCTGTACCAAGTTCCGCAGCCCCTCGTCCGTGGACACGGGCTTATCGGACGACGGCATCACGACCACGGCGGCGGGCAAATGCTCGGGCTCGATCGTACCGCCCCGCGCCATTGTAGCCGCGTGTTCGACCGCACTGCGCAGCTCGCGGACGTTGCCATACCATGGACGGCGGGATAGTTCAGCGCAGGCCGCGGCCGAGAGGGTCGGAGCGCGCAGCTCGCGGCGGACCCGTTCGAGAAAATGGGACGCCAGCTGCGGAATGTCGTCCGGTCGCTCGCGCAGCGCCGGCATCGTAATGACAAATCCGCTCAACCGAAAATACAGATCCTGACGAAAAGTACCACGCTGCACCGCCCCGACCAGATCCTGGTGCGACGCGGAGATGATGCGGAAGTGGGTCCGGACCGGCTGATTGCCGCCGACGGGCAGGACCTCGGACTGTTCCAGTACGCGCAGCAATTTGACCTGCAGGGTCAGCGGGATTTCGGCGATTTCGTCCAGAAACAGCGTGCCGCCACGCGCCTCGACCAGCAACCCGGCCCGGTCGCGTTCCGCCCCGGTAAACGCGCCGCGAACGTGACCGAACAATTCGCTCTCCGCCAGCGTCGGGCTGAGCGCCGCAACATGCACGGCGACGAACGGTTCCTCGGCCCGCGAACTGTGTTGATGGATGGCGCGAGCCGCCAATTCCTTGCCGGTGCCGCTTTCCCCCTGCAGCAGCACCGCCAGGTCCGAGGTCGCGGCCAGCGCGATTCGCTTAAATACCTCCTGCATGGCCGGCGAGCGGCCAATCAACCCGCCGAGCTGCACGGGTGGCGGGACTTCGGAGGAAAGAGGCTTGCCGGCCGCCAGCGCTCGTGTCAACGCCCGCTGCACCTGTTCCAAGTCAAATGGCTTCACGAGATACTCGAACGCGCCGTTGCGAATCGCGGTGACCGCGGTAGGCAAATCGCCATAGGCTGTCATGATGATAATCGGAGCATCTCCGCAGCGGCGGCGCAGGGCCTCCATGGCCCGCAAGCCGTCCATGCCCGGCAGACGTACATCCAGGACAATCACGTCGGGAACGCGTGTCTCGACCAGATCGATTGCCTGCTCGGCCGACGACGCCGTCCACACCCGATGGCCCAGGTCCTGGCCTAACCGCGTCAGCCCCCAACAAATACTCTCTTCGTCATCGACAACCAGCAACGTCGACATCAGGAGCCTCTTGCGTACAACGCGGAAATTCAACGGAGAAACGAGTCAGCATGTCCTGGCGGCACCAGCGAATCGTGCCGCCATGCCGGTCGACAACTTCCTTGACCAGCGCCAAACCCAGTCCCACGCCGTCCGCTTTATCCGATATCAGGGGTTCGAACAACTGGTCCCGCACACCCTCCGCGGGCCCTGGCCCGGAGTCGTGGACCGCCAACGTCGGTCGGCTGTCCTCGCCTTCCGCCACGCACACCACCACCTGGGGCTCTCGCCGGGCGATGCCGGCGGCGCGCATCTCCGCCGCGGCTTCGATGGCGTTCAGCACCAGGTTCACACCGACCTGGGCTAAGGCATCGGCGTCGCCCCGCACGAGCACCGGTTGCGGCGGAGGTTCCCACCGCAACACCACGTTCAAGTGCCGCGCCTTCGGACGCAAGAGGGGCAAGATCTTGTCGATCGTCGCTCCGAGATCGACAGGGCCGAGCGGCCCCGTCGCCGGTTTCCCCAATGCCAGGAAACGCCGTACGTACTCGTCCATCAATCCTAGCTGTTGGACGGCCACCTGCAGACTCTCTTCGTCCTGCAGCGGGCAATGTCGCTGATGCAGATCAACTGCCATTCGGCACCCGGTGACCGAGTTGCGGAGCTGGTGGGCGATACCACCGCCCAGCTGATCCAAGGTTCGCAGGCGCTCCTGGCGCCGCACGTCCGCTTCGTAGTGCGCCAGTTTCTCCGTCATGCGATTCACGGCGATCGCCAAGTCCCGCAGTTCGTCGTCGCGGGGAGGCACGGCGACCGGTACAAACTGTCCGCGAGCCACCCGATCCACCTGGTCCCGCAGACGGTCGAGCGGCCGGACTAGCCGCATCGCCAGCGCGTGACTGATCAAGACCACCACGGCCAAGGCCACGAAGCCCACTCCCAGCGGCGGCAATACCGCGTCCCACCATGCATCCCGATAGGCCGCCTCCGGGTAGAAGAAATGCAGGTACACGGACTGACCCGTCGGCCAGGGTCGTTGCAAGTCCACCGCGACGTGAAAGTACGTCGCCCCCCGCACCTTCACGCGCCGATCGAGCGCCAGCGATTCGAGCGGACGGAGCGGTGCGTGCTCCAGCAAGCTCGCCGCGGGCAACGTTTCCTCACTGGCGGCGAGCACGTCGCCCGTCGGCCCCGTCACGACGAAGTCGGCGCCGGCCAGCCCCCGCATTTGCTGTAGTACGCTGCTGGTCAGCGGGAACGACGAACGCGACAGCGTGCGGGCAATCTCGCGCAATTGGTCCTCGATCTGCCCCAGCACCCGCTCGCCCGCCACCCACGCATTGACGACACTGACCGTTCCCAGCGTCGCCAGAATCACGCACGCCATCGGCACAATGATCTGATATCTCAGCGGTATCCGCACAATAGTCCCCCGGGACTTGAGCAAGTTCTCTAGGCATCGTAGACCGCTGGGCACCTTTGCTCAATGCGCGGCCGCGCCGGTGCGCCGTTCACCGGCACGAGGCACCCTGGCCCTCTCCTGGGATACCGGGAGAGGGGACTTGAGCAACCGCTTCACGCCCGCCACGTGGGTTTTCGGACGGAGCCTAGGAAAACACCTCTCGAAGCGATAAAACGCACGGTGTGACCCGCTCGGCACGAGTGGATTCCGCGCCGTCGCGGCGCAAAGAATCGGAGCTCTTGCGTGTTCCGCTACGGGGGATGCTGCGTCGCGCCTAGTAGCGGAAGTTAGAAGACTTCCGAGACGTGGGCGGCGAGTCGGAACTCTTGGGAGTTCCGTTACAGGAAAATTGGCAGGTAAGCGTTATGGTCAATGTAGGCCGAAGGGCACCGGATTTTCAGCTGCCATCCACGCGCGGGTCGCTGGATACGCGCCGCACGCTGCAGCTGAGTGATTTCACCGACCGCTGGTTGGCACTCGTGTTCTTTCCGCGCGATTTTTCGCTCGTCTGTCCCACGGAACTGAGCGCGCTCAGCGACCGCATTGAGGAGTTTCAGGAACGCAGTTGCGACGTGGTTGCTATCAGCACGGATACGCTGGAAACCCATGAGCTGTGGATAAACGCTCCTCCGGCGCAAAGCGGCCTGGGCGGGATCCGCTTCCCGCTGGCCAGCGACACCGACGGCGCTGTTTCGCGGGCGTATGGCGTCTATCTCGAACGCCAGCACATCGCGCTGCGCGGATTGTTCATCGTCGACCCCAACGGAGTTCTGCAATACCAGGTCGTGCACAACGTCAGCGTGGGGCGACGCGTGGAGGAAGTGCTGCGGGTCCTTGCGGCGCTGGAAAACGGGGGCATGTGCCCGGAGAGTTGGTGTTCCGAATGCCAGACCATTGAACCGGCTCGGGCCATCCGCCCTGGTACGCTGATCGGCCATTTTCGCATTGAAGCCAAGGTCGGCGAAGGCTCGTTTGCTTCTGTCTTTCGCGCCGTGGATACCGTGCTGGAACGAACCGTTGCGCTGAAGGTCTTCCAATCGGACAGCCTGCGTACGGGCCACGATTTTCTGGCGGAAGCCCGTGCGGCCGCGTCCTTGAACCATCCCAACGTCTGCACGGTCTTCTCCGCTGAGCTGCTCGGGGGCGTGCCGGTCATTGCGATGGAATACGTCGACGGCCAGCCGCTGCAAGCCATCCTGAATGGCGAACCTTTGGCTGAGGACCGCGTCATGCACTTGACCCGACAAATCGCCAGCGGTCTCGCCGCAGCCCATGCCCAGCACGTGGTACACGGCGACCTCAAACCGGCCAATGTCCTGCTCACCCGCGACGACCAGATCAAGATCACCGATTTCGGATTGTCCCGCCGATTCCTGAGCGCCGCAGCAACAGAAACCGTCACTTGGGACTCATCGGCCGCCGGCACGATTATGGGCACGCCGCGCTATATGTCCCCCGAACAAGCCCGTGGCGAATCGGCCTCACCGGCCAGCGATGTCTTTTCGCTGGGTGCGGTCGTGTTTGAAATGCTGACCGGCCGACAGGCATTTTCCGGGGAGAACGTCCTGCAGGTGCTGGATCAGATTCAGCATGTCGATCCCGCACGCTTGGCGGCCAATGCGCCGCGACCATTCAGCGAGATGCTCCGCGACATGCTGGCGGCGAACCGCCGCGACCGGGCCATGACGATGGATCAGATTGCCGAGCTCTTAGCTTAGATTTGCACGTTCGGCGCGGTGCACATTTCCCTAGTTTTCATCTGAAGATGTGTCATCCGGAATGGCCTCCGGACGAGCGAGCCGCCCATCCGTTCCGTGGTCACGACGCTGCCACTTTGGTCGTTTCTTGACTTAGGCAGCATCCCATGCGCTGGCAGCGAGAGGCCGTGGATGCCGATCGGCCAACGTGATCGCTGGTCACACAAGAACAACTAGGCTACTTGACTATACCCCTGCTCAGAACTACCATTTTGCCCAACTTTCCGAGAATAAGCAATTCCTCTGCTTTACGAAAGCCTACGCTCCCGCCCCAGCCTGGGGGCTGCGGAGTGCTATGCCCTGCATCTTGAGTTGGGAGTACGTCTCATGCTCGGTCGTTTCTTTGGTCGCCGTGCTTCGCATCGTCATGTTAAAAATCGTCGTGTTGCCGCCGACTCTTCGCGGGGCGAAAGAACTCGCAGCGACCTATTCCGTCAGCTTCGACACGAGTTCCTCGAATCGCGCAATCTATTGGCGACGGATTTTGCACTAAACGGAACCATAGGGGCGGATGCAATTACATTGCAACGGGCAGGCGGTAACGTACTCGTTGCCATCAACGGCTCGAATGTATTGAATCATCCGTTTAGTGACCTGGGGGTGCTCACAGTCAATGGACTCGATGGTTCCGATTCAATGGTGATTGACCTGTCCAGCGGCAATGCAATTCCGTCGGGCGGCATTCAGTTTGTTGGCGGCGAATCGGCCTTCGACAATGACCGTCTGACGGTGACTGGCTACTCGATGAACACTGCCGACGGTGTTGCGGACGTGACGGTCAACCACACCGGGACGGAGTCGGGCAATGTGGTGCTCAGCGGGCTCGGAACGATTGCCTTCAGCGAGATCGAACCTCTGGCACTCGCTGGCACCGCCGCAGACCTGGTTATCAACCTGCCCAACACGGCCAATCCGGATGTGGTGCTCAGCGACGACGGGGGCGCCGCCGATCCGGATGCGACGAACAACGCGGGGGCATCGGCCATCGATGGATCGACATTTGAATTCACCCAGTTCACGAATCCCACGAATACCCTGACGATTAACGGGGGAACGAACAACGACGCGATCAGCGTCCAAGGGCTCGACGCGGCCTACGCGGCGGGGTTGATCATCCAGGGCGGAGCGGGAGGAACGAATTCCGTCACCTTCCAGACCGCAGCCACGAACCTAGGTGGCGGTGCCTTGACGGTGGGCACCTTGAATACGATCAACAGCATCGCTGTGAACGCGAGCGTAACGGCCTCGGGTGCGACGTTGACGTCGCAGGCCGGTGGTATCAGTTTCAACGCCGCGGGAGCCTTGAATGTCGGCGCCGGTACGGCGACGTTGACCGCGACGGGGGGCAGCATCACCGGCATCGCCACAGGCGCCGCGAAAATCATCGCCGGCACGCTTAACCTCACGGTGACTGGGGCTGGTAACGACATTGGCACCAGTGCGGCAGCGCCGCTGGAGATCAATGCGGTTACATTGAACGCGTCCACGGCCGGTGCGGCGGGCGACGACATTTTCATCGATGATATGGCGGGCGGACTTGCCGCGGGCCTGATCACCGCCGGTGCCGGCAATGTCGACCTGGACGTGCTGGGCGGTTCGCTGACCAGCGCCGCGGGGGACGCGGGGGTAGCGGACATCGTGGGCAATGTCGTGACCCTTGACGTTACGGGTGCGGGCAGTGATATCGGCGCGAGCACGACGGCTAGGCTGGAAGTCAACGCCAATTCGCTCAACGGTTCCACCGCGGGCGCGGCAGGGGACGACATGTTCCTGCTGGAGACGAACGGCCTCACTGCGCTGAACCTGAACGCCGGCGCGGGAATCATCAACCTGCTCGTCCAAGGTCCGGTCGCCGATGCGGACACTGGTGACGACTTGGCCGCCGCGGACTTGATCCTGGATGTCGCCGGTGGCATCGGCGTGGCGGGCACGCCGATCAACACGAATGTGGCTCGGGCGGACATCCGCAATACCGTCGCGGGTGGCATCTTCGTGACCGATACCGCGGGCGGTCTCACCCTGACGCAGTTGGGCGGCGCCAACGGAAACGCCGTCGATGGCCTCGGCGGCAACGGCGAAATCCGGGCGAACAGCCCGCTGACCATCGCCGCCAATGCGATCACCGCGGGTGGCATGACCTACACCGCCGCCGACGGCGCAGCAGCTGGCGACAATCTGACCGTCAACGCCGGTATTACCGTCCAGGACACGACCGCGGCGCTGGTCATGAACGGCGGCGACAACATCACGTTCGATACCGCCTCCGTGGTGCGCGCGTTTACCACGCTGACCATCAACGGCGATACGGGTGGCGCAGTCGATGCGGCCGGATCGGATATCAACCTCTTTGGCACGGTCCGCAGCGATACGTTGGGGATCGCGGTGAACGGCAACGTCCAAAGCGATACGATCACGGTCGACGACAACGGTCCGGCCGCGGGCGGTACCGTGGCGGGAGTCGTTACCAGCGCTGGGAATGGCGTGACCATCAATGGGTTCGGGGGCACCGATACGCTGAACCTGCAGGACTTCACGGACGCGACACCCGACCTTTTCTCGATCCGCGCCACCACGCTCAGCGAAGACTTCGGCGACAACTTTTTCGACGGGATGTCTCCGGGGGACGGTTTAACCTATGCCGGACTCGAAGTCATCAACATCCAGACCAGCAATATCGCGGGCGGTGCGAATGGCGACACCGTCACGGTGTTCGACTTAAACCCCGGCACCGCTTATAACCTGGATGGCAACGATCCCACCACGCTGCCCGGAGATACGCTTAACATCGCGCCGGCGGGACCGATCAACGTCTACGAGGTCGCCGGCAACTATGTCTTCGAGCTGGGCGGGTCCCTGAACGTCCAGGAGTTTGAAACGATCAACCTGTTTCCCGGTGACGGAGTGGTGAACATCATCGGCGATGAAGGGCAGGGAACCGCCGGTGGCGGCGCTGGGACCGACGAAGCCGACGGTGTGTTCGTGGCGGGCACGGGCCCGAACAGCGGACGGTTGCTGCTAACGCACGCGGGGGTGCCCATTGCCGCGCCACCTGTGATCAGCTTCCTGTTCACCAACACCTTGAACATCCGCACCTTCGACCAGGATGACGACGTCACACTCGACCCGTTTGCGGACAATACGATCGGCGGCTGGGGCGTGCAGGTTCAGGTCGACGGCGGCGCGGATGGTGCTAACGGCGACGATATCCAGTACGGCAATGCGGCATTCCTGGCAGGCTACGACGCCGCTCCGGACGGCAGCCGCTCGGGAGTGAGCGAGCGCGTGGTTCTCGCGCCGACAACCACGACCGGCGCGGGACAGATCCGCTCCACGAACGCGACCGACGGTACGAACATCCTGACGGCAACCTTTGTAGGCACGGAAGACGTCAGCTTCTTTTTCAACGACGGGTCGGCGGGCGACACCGATTCGCTCGAACTGATCACGACGGGGCTGGGCGAAACCATCGCTGTCAACCTGACCAACGCTGGCGACGACACCGGCGCATGGATCGATCTCGATCTGACGGCTCCGGCTACCCAGCTGCTGCAAGTGGAACGAGCGGTGCGCGCCTCGGCCAATGCCGGGCTGAATGCCACGCAGTCGCCGCTCGCAGCCATCAGCATTCAGGCGGGCGACGGCGATGATGTGTTCAACGTCACCCCGCGTGCCGATGCCGGCAGTCCGCTGGCACCGACGACCATGAACCTGGATGCGGGCCATCCGAGCGCCAGCGACGTAATCAACGTAGCCGGCACCGCGAATGCAGACGACAGCTACGCGAATACGGCCGGCGCTGCGCCGGGCGCGGGATCGCTGGTCGTGACGCTGGCGGCTTCGCCCACGACCATCATTAATTACTCGGCGACCGAAACGATCGCCATCCAGGGAGGCGGCGGAACTGGTCAGGACACGCTCACTTTGAACGGCACCGGCGGCCCAGACGCGTTTACGCTGACCGGTACCGGCGCGGGTGCGGGCACGACGCGGACGAATGCCGGCCCGACCATTACGTTTGCCGGTTTCGGCAGCACGAGCAGCGATTTGGAGCTCAATGGCCAAGGGGGCGACGATTCGTTCGCCATCACGCAAGTGAGTAACTGGGCGATGGACCAGATTCGGGTCAACGGAGGTTCCCCCGCCGCGAGCGATAAGCTGGTCATTCAGGGAGCCGCAGGGTCCACCGACCAGATGCGGTTGGCACCGACCGGCGCCGGCGCGGGGAGCATCTCTCGGCCGCTCGGAGCCACGACCGTCTTTACCGGCATCGAACATGTGGCCGTGGTCCTGCAGAACGACACAAATGACAACTTCACCGTCGATGGCACGGCGGGGGACGATCACTACTACATCACCTCCGGTCTCCAGAAGGGCGAAACGCACATTCGGGGAACGATGAACCAGCCCGGAGGCACCTTCGAGTTGCCGCAGATCGATGTCACCGGTAACAGCCTGAGTGTCTTGGGAACGTACAACTTTAACGGTGCGGGGGGCACGGACCGGCTGACGTTGACAGGCACCGACCGCAACGACCAGTTCGACCCGGAGCGTGTCACCGCCACGTCGGGCCTCATCGAGCACCGCGTTAACGGCGTGCAGACCAACTTCATTGGTATCGCGAACTTCGCGACCGTCATCCTGGATGGGCTTATTGGGGACGACACCTTCAACGTGCCTGGCGATCTACCGTTCGCTGTGAATGTCCATGGAGGCGAACCATCGTCGGGCAGTGACGTGCTGAACATGGCCGGCAGCGGCGGAGCCGTCGCGTTGGATCTCGCTGCGCAGACCATTACTGAAACCAACGCGATCAGCTATACGGGCGTGGAAACCGTCAATATCGATGCCAATGCGGCGCTGACGGTAACGGGTACGCCCGACAACGACAATTTCCAGGTCACGCCGCTCAACGCGGATCACGATGGCCGCTTCACCCATGACCGTACGCCCTCGGTGGCGTTCGGATACACCGATGCCACCAGCGTGACCTTTGCGGGCGGTCCTGGAGGCGACGACGTGCTGTCGGTTCTCGGCGACGAAGCAGCGGATGCGGTCGCGGCCGGCGCCAATACGGTGACCGTCGATGGCAGCACCGTGACCGCGGGTCCGGGCATCGACGAACTGAGCGTCTCAGGTCTCGGCGGCAACGACAACATCGTTCTCACTGGCTTCACTACGGCAATTCGTGTGACGGCACGGGGCGGCGAAGGAAACGACACGCTGGTCGGCTCGCCGAACGCCGATGTGTTCTACGGTGGCATCGGAGATGATGTACTGGTCGGGGGAGCAAACAACGACATCTTGTATGGCGAGGACGGGAACGATCGGTTCGGTGATCCGGCCGGCCGCGATCCGGCCGCGAATGACGCCGGCAATGATCTGTTCGTCGGCGGTAGCGGATCGGACCAGTTCTTCTGGGATCCGGGCGACGGCGACGACGTCGTGGAAGGGGGCGCCGGCGACGCCGACCAGATCCTGTTCTTTGGCAGCGCGGGCGCGGAACAGTTTTCCTTGTACGCGGATGTTGCGGACGCGTCGCGGTTCCATTTGTTCCGCAACCTGGGAAGTATCGATGTCGTGGCGAGCGACGTCGAGGAAGTCACCCTGGCCACGGGCGGCGGTTCCGACGCGGTCAGCGTGGGACGCGACCTGGTCAGCAACACCCTGACGAATTTGCAGACCACCGGACTGCGTGTCATCGACGTGGACCTCGGGGCCGACGGAGCTAACGATACGGTCACCGTTGAGGGGCGTTCCACGGACGACCAGATGCACGCCAGCTTGAATGCCGGCATCGTCACGGTCGCGGGACTGGGTTTCGATGTCCGACTGACAGGCCCCGACGCCGCGATTACCGACACCTTGATTCTGGCGGGCAACGATGGCAACGATACGATCGTGGTGGGGAATGGAGTCGAAACACAGTTCGACCTCGTGCTAAATGGCTCGGCCGGCCGAGATACGCTCGACACAAGTGCGACGCTCGCCTCGGCCGGGACGACCATCGCACTGAACGGCGGCGATGGGAACGATCAGCTGATCGGCGGCGCCGGCAATGAAACCAAGGACGGCGGGGCTGGCGACGACACCTTCGTGGGGAACGGCGGGACGGACGCCATCGGAGCGGGCTTGCCGGATGCGGTTGGTGACCGCATCCTCGTTCCAGGCACTCCCGGCCCGGACGCCATCGTGCTGGCGCTCAACGCCGCGGGTCACCTCCTGGTCACCATCAATGGCATCACGACCACGTACACGAATTTTGTGGCTGGCCCCATTGCCACGTCGGGAATCGATCTTGTGCTGGTCCAGGGCGGACTGGGGAACGACGTTCTGACGGTCGACAGTGCGAACGGCGCGATTCCGGTTGCCATCGAATTCTACGGGGGCGGAGGCTTGGACGGGCTCGTCCTGCAGGGTGGCACCGCCGTTTCGGACGACTACTTCCCTGGTCCCAATCCGGGTCAGGGCGTGAGCGTGATCGACATCGGCGGTGTCGTCCAGACGGTCACATTCGCCGAGATCGAGCCGCTGTTGGACCTGGTTGTCGGCCCGCTGACTGTGAACGCCACTCCTGCGGACAACGCCATTAACTATGGTCCCGGGGTCGGCCAGGGCAATGGACTCGTCTCCATCGACAATTTTGAAACGATCGAGTTCTCGAACAAGACGACGCTGACCATTAACGCTTTGGCCGGCCGGGACACGATTAATATCGCCAATCCCACCACGCCCAACGGTTTGACGGGCATTACGGTGGACGGCGGCGACCCGGGTGCGGGCGATGTCCTGGTCATTACCGGTACCGTTAACGCTGAGGCGTTCGAGTACGCTCCCACGGGTGGCTCTAATGCGGGATCGGTGTTGATCGCCGGTTTGCCGACGGTTGCCTTTGACGGCGTTTCGGGAGTGACCATCGATGGCCGAAGCACCACGGGTGACGACACCCTGGCGGTCCGTAGCGAGGCGGGCTTCGACACGGTCAGCTTGACCCCTGGCGCCACGCTGGACGGGGGGACGATCCAGATCAAGGCCACCGCAGGCACGGAAAGTACTCCGCCCCTTACCTTCCTTGGTCTCGGGCAGGACGCCACGCTCACATTGCTCAGCGGCAATGCGGGCAACCGTGAAGACGAGTTCGAATACTTCGGCACCGCCGTCAGCGATACGTTTGGCGTAACGAATGCGGGGCAGATCAATTTGAATGGACAGATCGCGGTGCTGGCCAACGGTGCCAGCCGGTTGGTCCTGCGCGGCTTGGATGGCAGCGACGTGATCAACCTGGCGGGCGGCCATCCGTTTGCCGCGGGAGTGCGCGTCGACGGCGGTTCGCCCGGTGCGGGAAGCGATACGCTGAATCTCACCGGGGCAGCGGGCGTGGCCGAAGCCGCCGTTATCCGCCCGGATGCCGCGATTCCGTCGGAACAGGATATCGTCGGTTTCGGCGTTGCGACGATCGACGTGACCGGCGTCGAACTGATCACCGTCACGGCCCAGGCCGCCGACGGCGATTCGCTGAACGTCGAACTGGGCGATGGCGACAACCGGGCGCGCGTTGAACGCGGCTCCGATGTGGGTACTCTGAACGCCGACCTCGTGACGTCCGATTCGCTTCCCGCGATCCAGTTCGCTGGGGAAAGCCGGTTCCGCATTACGGCGGGGCCGGGCAACGGTGCCGGCGCTGACGTCGTTACCTTTGCGACCTGGTTCCTGGCAGGTGCCACCAATACGAATTACGAGTTCGATGGCGGGGTGTCCGACTTGCTGATCATTGAAGGCGTCGATAGCGCCTTGGGCGGAAACGACGACTTCACCGTGTCGAACCCGGCCGGTGCCAACCCGTTCGCGATATCGGATCTGCACGGCACGACCCCCACGGTCACGGTGGTCAATGCGACCCTGGGCCGCGTCCAGATTAACGCCCTGGGCGGCGACGACGAGGTGATCATCAACCTGGCAGGCCTGGATCTGGTTACGATCCCGATCACGTTTGACGGTGGTACGAACGCCGATACGCTGACCGTGACCGGCGCCCCCAACCAGGGTGCCACGGTCGGGAACTACTCGCCGGGGCCAGCCGCCGGCCAAGGTCGGCTGACCCATGTAGCCGGCGGTCTGACCATGACCGTCGATATCCTGAATCTCGAACCCGTCATCGACCTCGTTCCGGGTACGTTGACCGTCAACGGCACGGATCTCGCCAACACGATCGACTACCGAGCGAACGGCGCGAACGGCCTCGTCAGCGTCGATGAGTTCGAGACGATTGAATTCAACAACAAGACGAACGTGACGCTGAACGGCGGTGCCGGCAGCGACCAGTTCCACATCGCGGGCACGAACGCCGGGTTCACCGGGACACTCTTCATCAATGGCGACAGCCCGGTGCTCGGCGGCGACACGCTGACCGTGACGGGTGTGGCTGCCACGCTGACGGTGGATCACGCCGCGGGCACTTTGGCTGGCGCTCTGAACGCCGCCGCCCAGCTGATCGGCTACGGCACCGTCGAGCAGATTCGCATCAACGCGGGTGCTATCCAGCGTCTGGCGATGACGGGCTCGTCGAACTATGAAATCGTACCGGGCGCGGAAGCCGACCAGGGCGAAGTGCTCAGCGCCGGCATTCCAGTTTCTTTCGACGGGTTAGGTGGGGCCAGCTTCCTCCGTTTGACCGGCGACGGTCAGGGTTTTGCCACCGTCCACGGCACGGCCGGGAATGATCTGATCACGGTGGAACGCCTCGGCGGATTCGATACGGTCACCACGGCCGGCCGCCCCACGATCGAGACCGCCGCCTTGCCAGTACTGATCGTCGACGGCCATGCGGGCGACGACTCGTTCGTCGTGAACGGCAGCGCCGCGTTCACCTATGCTCAGGTCCAGCTCAACGGCGGCGACGGCGACGATCAGGATACCTTGTTCGCCAATACCCCGGCCCTGGGCGTGACGGTCGATCTTGGTCTGGCCGCCATCACCGGATATGGTCCCGCCGGAATGGTTATCAATTACACCGGTCTGCAGTCCGTGGTGGCCGACGCAGGCGGTGCGGTCATCGATGTTGTTGCCTCGGCAGGCGACGACGACGTCACGGTCACCCCCGCCGATGCCAATTCGGGGTCGGTCGAACTGGGCAACCATGCCGTACAGGCCGGCACCGTGTTGCTGCCGACGCTGGACCCGGTCCTGTTCTACACGAACACGGCGGGCAACGCGGTGCGCGTCGATCTGGCGGGCGGAAGCGACACGCTGATCGTCGTAGGCAGCACTCCGGGCAATCGGGCGGCTGGTCAGCAGCAGGTATTCGACATCGACATGCCGAATGCGCGAGTCCGGATTGACGATGAAAACAACGGTGTCTTTGATGGCACGGTCACTTATTTCAACAACGAATCGCTCGCAGTGTACGGCCTGGAAGGCGATGACGACTTTAACGTCAGGGTCTATCCGGCGGTGATTGTGGGTGGCGACCAGCGGATTCCGCTGTTCGTCGATGGCGGTGATCCGATCGGCCAGACGGCCGGTGACCGCATCAACTTGAACGCGAATGGCAACGGCATGGTCGCCGAGACCGGACCGGAGAACGACGAAGGCGGTTTCCAGGTGGCGGCCAACTCCCGCATCAGCTTCGATCACATCGAAGCAGCCACCGTCAACAACTCCCCGTGTGCCATCATCATGGGCACGAATGGCGACGACGACATCACCATCATCGCTCGCAACGAGCTCGCGAATCCGGCTCAGTTCGTCGGTGCCAATGGCCAGCAGGACTTCACAAGTTCCGTCAACGCCGGCGTCGAGATCTTGTGGTTGAACGTGTCGGATTTGTATATCGACGCGCTGAGCGGCGACGACGACACGGTGATCCGTGCTCCCGCTCCGGACGGAGTGGCGGCGGCCCTGGATTGGGATGTGCATGTCCGCATCGTCGGCGGTCCTCCCTCCGGAGTTACCGGTGACCAGGGAGACGTGATCATTCTGGAGACCCCGGGCAACGCAGCGTTCGCCCGAGACGTGATCTACACCGCTGACGGTTCGGACACCGGCCGGTTACTTCTGGACGAAGACAACAGCGGCACTTACTCAGCCGTCAGCACGGACTCGCTGATCGAGATCCTGAACCAGTTCGTCGTGGACTGCGACGGCGATGGCGTCAACGAATATCGTTCCTCGCCGGGCGGCACGGAACAGCTGGTCTACGATGCGGAGGGCACCAACGGCAATTTCACCGTATTCGGCAATCCCTTGGACATCGCGACGAACGATGCGTTCGTCCACACGCCGGGCACGGCGTTCGACGAAGGCACGTTCCGTAACCTGAACCTGTTGGGAATCCGCTATCAGAATCTGGGCGCGGGTGCCACGATCCAGGTGGATGGCCGCACGCAGCTGGCGGGTGGTTCCGATGTCCTGTTCGTGGATGGCACGCAGTTCAGCGATCTGTTCACCGTAGCGGCCACTACCAGTGCGGTGACACTGAATGGCCAGCTCGCGCTGACTCACGCCAACATCGAACAGTTGTCGTTGGATGGCTTGGACGGCGACGACAGCTTTGTCGTCAACTCGCCGTTCGCAGCGGGCCTGACCGACGTGTTCGTTAATGGCCAGGGTCCGGGCGGGAGCGACTCGCTGACTGTGGTCAGCAACGACGCGGCCATCGAGGCCTTCGCCGTGGCATTGGGCACGCTGCCGGGTGACGGCAACGTGCAAGTGAACGCGGTCAATACGCCTTACACAGGCATGGAGCACGTCGTGCTCGATGGCAGCGACGCGGACACGGACAATCTGACCATCGCCGACGATTCCCGCGACAATGTGTGGACGATTTCCGGTGGACCGCTCGTCGGAGGTCAGCTGGCTGATCGCGTGCAGATTACCGGCCGCGAGTCACTCGATTATGTCGACTTCAACAATGTGACGCTCAATAACCAGAGCGGCACCGATTCGTTCGTCGTGTATCCGACGAACCTGGGCCAGTTCGCCGGTGCGTTCACCGTCAACGGGGACGCCGGTGCTCCGACCGACGACGTGCTGACTCTGGTCGGCACTCCGGGGAACGACACGGTCACATCGCCGGCGGTCGGTCCCATTGTGTCGGTGAACGGTACGCGGATCACGGCGGGCGCGAACCTGGCGGAAATCCGCGTGCTGACCCTCGACGGCAACGACAACATCAACCTGGATCTCGACCTGCCCGGCGACGACGCCGTACGCAAGGTTATCGATGCCGGCGCCGGCAACGATATCGTCGACATGCTGGGATCGGTGGATGCCGACATCTTCGGCGGTCTCGGAGACGATACGATTACCGGGTCGCCGGATGCGGACCTCATCTTTGGTGGTCCCGGCAACGACATCCTGGTAGGGGCCGGCGGCATCGACACCATCTATGGCGAAGATGGCAACGACATCTTCGGCAATCCCGCGCTGGCCGCGAATGGTGTAGCGGACGACGCGGGCAATGACCGCTTCTTTGGCGGTGCCGGGTCCGACACGTTCATCTGGGAACCAGGTGACGGCAGCGACACGATCGAGGGAGGCTCGGAAGAGGCCGATGCGCTGCTGTTCTTCGGCAGCGCCGGGGCCGAAACTTTCAACATCTTTGCTAAGTTGTCCGACCCGTCGCGTGCGATCCTGTTCCGCAGCCTCGGGAATATCACGATAGACATGGCAGGCATCGATCAGATCAACGTCAGCGGAGGTGCCGGCGTCGACCGCTACGTCGTCGGTCGTGCGAACGACGGAGACGCGGGCGACGATGTGGCCCCAACCAGCCCGTACGTTGATCCCACTGCGACGCTCAGCGATCTGTCGACGACCGAGGTCCGCGTCGTCAACGTGACCGGGGCCGCAGCCGACGGCGACTTCGTGTTCGTCGACGGCCGACCGCTGGACGACAACCTACTCGCGAGCGTCGAGAGTGCCGCCACGGGAGTCGTGCGTGTAGCGGGCATGCCCTATGACGTGCGCGTGATTGGCGCCACTCCGGCCGACCGGCTCACCATCCGCGGCAACGAAGGCCTGGACGTGATCAAGGCCCACGCGGGCGTGGAAGGCCTGATCGGCGTCACCCTGGCAGGTGGCACGGGCGACGACCAGCTGTCCGCGGATGCGATCCTGATCGGTGGTCCCGGCGATGACTTCCTGGAAGGCGGCGCGGGCGACGACCAGCTGTTCGGCAACCAGGGCGAGGACACGATGATCGGCCTGGGTGGCAACGACACATTCGACGGTGGTGCCGATTTCGATACCATCCTGATCCCAGGCACGAGCGGCAATGATCGGATCGACGTCAACCAGACCGCTGCGGCGACTCTGGTACACGTCGTCAACGGTGTGACGGAAACCGACACCCTGGCCCTGGTGGCGGGTGTCCGGACCGTGGAACGCGCCCTGGTTCAGGCCGGCGAGGGGGACGACATCATCCGCGTCCAGTGGGCCGACAGCCTCGGCCAGAGTGCCGTGATCGACAGCCTCCGGATGGACGTCGAAGGAGGCGACGACTTCACGCGCGACCGGCTGGCGGTCGTCGACACGGGGACCGGCGACCTGGTGCTCTACCGCAAGGGCGAGTTGGACAGCACGGGCTCGATGACCGTCGGACCGGCGGAAGACGAACCGCTGGAAGCCGTATTCCAGGGCATCGAGTACGCCGAACCGGTGTCGGGAACGGACGGACGCGTCATCGTCTTCAAGCACGATCCGTTCGAGTTCTATAACAG
>JBFWYF010000001.1:0-38816 GCA_050186685.1 Pirellulaceae bacterium | reverse complement strand
CGCCATGGAGAAGACCATGACGTTCATCGTGAAAAAGATGCCGGCCCCCAGCCGTGCCAGGGTCCAACGCATCTGGCCCGCTTCGCCCCCTTCGGCTGCCACGGCCGCGGCGAAACGGCAACCGAAACAGCAATACGCGGGATGCGCGGGCCCGGCCGCTCGTGGTAACGGCGGCAGCGGCAGCCCGCAATAATCGCAATGTTGCCCCATTTCACCGGCCATCGTTACTTCTGAAACAGCTCCGTCTGAATGGCCGGAAACATGTAGCGGATCACGTAGACGACGGTCAGTACCCAGAATCCCAGCCACATCAAGCGGACATACCAGGGAATGTCGTTGCCCCGGTACATGTGAAACTGGTTCTCGGATTCAATACTGGCAGGTTGCGACTTGTTCATAGCTCGGAAAAATTCGTTAGGGGAAGGCGTATCGGAGCAGCGGCCCGCGGCGACCGGGTCGACCTGGGCCCACCCCGGTGTCAGCGATGATTGTCGAGTTGCTGCTCCACATCGAGCATGTGGTACTTCGGACTCTCAATGTCGTGGAACATTCCGTTCATGGTGGCCCACACCAACATGCACAGAAAGCCAATGCTGGCCAGCAGGTAGTTCGTGATGGGCGTAATGGCGAACACGCCTTCGGAGCTGTCGCGGAACGTGTGAAAGAATTCGTACAGCTTGGCCATGAAGCCCACCATCACGGGCAGCAAGATGATGGCCGTCATGACGATCAACGTGATTGTCTTGATACGAGACGAATCGGATGTGCGATCCATGGCAGTTCTCTGGGAAAGGTTCGGAGCAAGGAAGAGGCTGAGCCGAGGCGTCACCGGTAATGGAACGTGGCGGCGTACGGGGGCGAAGGCCGGATGGATCAGTAATCAGTAAGCTTCCTCTTGCTTCAGTTGTTCCAATTCTTCGTAGTACGGGTAGCTGGGCAGCCACGACCCAAGCCACTGGACGTACGTGATCAGAGCCAGGCCCCGGTCATTGGGTTTGTCGGGACTCCCATCAAACAGCCAGGGGTATTCCGGCATGGGCGACGCAGGGGAGACGGTCTGCGGCCGGAAGAAGTGAACGGCATGCCAGTCGCTCGAGCGACGTCCCCCTTCGCGGCACAGGTCGGGTCCGACGCGGCGCGTGCCAAACAGCACGGGACGCTGGAGTTCGTTCTGATACTCCCACGTTTCCGACACCGCTCCGAAGCGTTTCGCGTCGTTGGAGACCGGTCTGACGAACTGGCTATGGCAGTGGAAGCAGCCTTCGCCCACGTACAACTGGCGACCCAGCCGCAGCGCGTCCGCACAAGCCTGCGGAGTGGGATCGCCGATGTACTTCTTGAACGTTTCCGGATACCGGCGACTCAACTCGTGAAACTGGTACATGAGCCGAGGATTCACAACCTGTTCCGCGGTCTGTTCCGGCAAGTCGCGGTACATCAGGACCGGCACGGTCACGTTGGACACGAATGCCAACGCGAAAAAGCCGATCCCCGCGATGAAGATGATTCCAGCTTTACTTTCAAACATGTCTTTTTTTCGTCCTTAATAGTGCAGACGGGTGGGCCGAGTCAGACTGCGGCCCGCCTGTGCGTTAAGTGTGGTCTAGCGGGTGGCCAGCGACGGTTGCCGAGCGGCGGCCGGCGCCGAGCGGGCGGTGAGGTAGATGTTGGTCACAAAGCACAGGAATCCCGCGAACATCGCCAGCCCGGCGAAGACGCGCACCATCCAGAATCCTTGCGAGCCATCTACCGAGGCTTCCCAGGGCTGCATCGAAGCCCAGTAGTAGCCCTGGAACACGCCCACGAGCGTGAGATCCATGAACATGACGAACACACCCACAGCCGACAGCCAGAAGTGCCACTCGGCGAGCTTGTGACTATGCCAATCCCGCCCCAGCAGTCGCGGGAAGAGGTAGGTCATGAACCCGAAGATCCACATGCTGAAGACGCCGAACATCACGAGGTGAGCATGGCCCACGACCCAGTCCGTGAAGTGAATCAGTTTCTGGAAGGTGAGCGTGACGTGCAGCGAACATTGGAAACAGGTAATGAAGTAGTAGATCATCCCGGTGTAGAACCACCGCAGGGGCAGGTTGGTCCAGACCTGCCGGCTGTCCCCCCACAAAGTGCCCATGAAGTTGATCACGACCGTAGCCACGACGAACTCGACCGCAATCGTCGAAATCACCGCTCCGTACTGGAGAAACATCGGAATCGGGGTGTACAGGAAGTGATGGATCCCCTGCAGCGGATAGAAGAATGCGAGTCCCCAGAAGCCGACCAGCGACAGGCCGTGGCTCCAGATAGGCTTTTTCAGCAGGATCGGCACAATGTAGTACATGAGTCCCCAACCTAGCGGCGTCACGAACAAGCCCACCAGGTCATGGATGAACAAACCGCCGACGGCCCCCGCGCTGGTGCCGGCCAGCGAATACTCGGGGAGGAAGTTACCCATCGCATAAACCAGGAAGGTCCACACAAACGCCGCCATGAAGTACCACAGCGTCACATACATGGGCCCCTTGGCCTTGGCAATGGGCGTCATGAAGTTGATGGCGACAAGCGCCAGTCCGAGCAAGGCGACCGGGTCGATCCAGAAGGGGGTTTCGCCCCATTCAAGCCCCTGGGCCCCCAGATTCATGGAGATGTGCCAGTTGCGGGCGGCATCGGCAATCCAAGGTTGAGCCTGAAACGTGGGGCCCAGGATGATGCCCGCCGCCGTGGATAACACGATGATCTGCCACGCCACAAAAATGAAATACGATAGCGCCCGGCTGGCGACAGGACGCAGCGTCAGACGCGGCACGACCCAATGCAGCATGCCCAGGAACGCGTTGGCGATAAAGCCGTAGGCCACCGCGTTCGTGTGAATCATGCGCCACCGTCCCGGGGACAGGATCTCGAGTCCGCGGAACGGATTCCAGTGCACCAACTGCAGCGCGACGAGCACGCCTCCCAGCATCGAAATACCGAGAAATAAGAGGGCTGCCAGGAAAAACCAGCTGACCAACCGCTCTTCGACCAGCTCTTCGTGACGCGGCAGAGGTGTTTCCGCAGTAACCGACGAGGATGTCATGCTTGCTCCGTTTGACGACGATAGGGAATGTATTCGCCCAGGGGGTAAACCAAGACCATTGTCCAGCCGTATACCAGGTGGGTCAGGGCGCCGACCCAGGCGGGAATCAGCTCAACAATCCAATTGCCTCCGAACAGCAGCGGCTGCAGCCAGGAGAGCACCAGGTAGAAGTGGCCAATCCACATCGAGACGGCCAACAGGGAACCGACGACCAGCCGATAGCCGAACGATTTGTCACGGGTGAACCACGACAGCAGCACGTGGAACGGCACACCAAGCAGCATGCCCGTTCCCAGATAGAGGCAGCAACCGATGGTGAGGGTCAGGCCGTCATCGAGTTGCAATGCCCGCTCGCCGAGCGGAAACGTCAAATAGACCTGAATCAACCGCAGCGGGCTCTGCTCGACGAAGGCGGACCCGACGACGTTAAACAGCAGGCTGGTTACCGCACCGAACATGCCTAGCATGAAGCCGGCGGTCGCGTAGTAGGCGGTATAGAATTCCTTGGCCTCCCAGGCGGGGGGCCTGGCCTGCAGCTCCCCTTCCAGTTCGGCGACGCGCGACTTGAGCCTCTCGAGCTCGGCGAGTTTGCTATTCGTGGTGTCGGATGCCATGGAGTCGTTCTCGATTGTTTCTGCGGAGGGGGTGGTGGATGAGTGTCGGTCCGTGATCCGCCGTGGCCCGCCCGACATTGGGCGCACCGTCGCCAAGCGTGCACGGCGGATGAGTCGGATTCGGTTCGTTCGATTCGGAACTACTCGGAAGCCGAGGGGGTGGAGGTCGACGCACTGGTCGGGTCCGAGCTGCCGGCCGGCAAACTCCGTCCTTCCACGACGCTGGTCACATAATGTACGAGGTGCCAAATCGTGTCCGGTTCCGCTGCCAGGGCCTGAGCGAACGACGGCATCGGCGTGCCGTTGATGCCATTGTGAATGCGGCGGTAGATGTCCACCTTGCGGCGGCCGCCGTGCAGCATGCCTGCCGTCAGGTCCGCGGCAGGGGCCACGTTCCCCCACGCGTCGTAATTGATCTGAGCCCGTTTGTCCTCCGGCAAACCGGCCTGCTGAGCGAGAAACTCGCTGCTGAGCCACTCCGTCTGCCCCTTGCCGTCCTCCCCGTGGCATTTCGAACAGCCACGCGTGATAAATGCCTCCCGCCCTTTCGCGATCGTCTCGTCGCCATACGGCGGCTGCGGTGTCAGTGGCATCACAATCTGATGTACCGCCTGCTGCCACTGATCGTGGATCAGGCTGAGCGTGTCCACGAAGTCCGTCAGCAACAGATCGGCATCTGGCTCTATATCGATGGCGGCAATCTGGGCCACCTTCTGCTCCAATTCGCCTCGATACGAGAGCAGAATGACATAGTCGACGACCGCTTCCACGTCTTCGTCGCTCAGCAGCGCGAAGGCAGGCATCGAAGTTCCCTTGGCCCCCTTGCGTACCGTACGCATCAGGTCCTGGCGATTCGGCTTCAAGCCGTAGGGCGTCGAGGTGAATTTGAAGACGCCCGAACGGTAATCACGCGGTTTGGGCTGCAGATAGGGAGCTGCTTCTCCCGCTCCATCGCCCGTGGCGCCGTGGCAACCCGCGCAGCGCTCTTGGAACACCACGGCACCATGAGCCAGATAGTCTCGCCCAAAGGCGTCATGTAACGCCGGTTCGCTCCCCGCACTCTCTGTCCCTTCGCCAGCCGACTCGGATCCCTCTGCCGCGACGCCCCCCGCCGTTTCGGCCGCCGAGCCAGGCAGTTGAAACCGCGGATGTAAGGGGGTACCGAATAACCGCAGCAACGACTCACGAATCTGCTGCTGATGCTTGTCCGGGAGTTCCTTGGTTTTCGCTTGCAGCTCGTACACGGGTTCTGGCGCCCGCGTACAACCCCATAACAGCACCGTGCTGCACGCCAGTCCCAGGATGGCCCGTGAGCTGCCACGCGCCCGCCCCCCCTCATCAGAATTCATCACTAGCTTTTCCCTCCGGTGTCGGTCTATACGTTCCCCTTGCCAAGCGGTCGGTCCGCTTAGGTGGGAAGCCTTCTGTGCGGTTGAATGGGAGCAGCCCCCTTTGCATACCGAATGCCAGTGTTGAAACCCGCTTAACACATCTATCCCTCCCGAACCGCTCCCGACGATGTTTGGCGTGAATTGCCGCTCCGATGACTCGCCGTCCTCGTTTGCATTGCGCTCACTGACCGATTTCGGTGTGTGCGAAAACGGGCGGAATGCTGCGCAGGAGCGCGCAGCAACGCACAAACGTGCGCAGTTTGCGCGAGAGGCCGACGCGAGGCGGGAGCGTGCTAACGCACGCGTTTCAGTGGCTGCTGGAGACGATCGAGCAAGTGGCGTAACCGCCGCTCCACGCGGGACGGATCCGGAAAGGTGCGCCGTTCGAGATAAATCCAACGCAGCCAATTGAGCCCGCCCAGTACTACGGCGCTATGGTCGAGGCACGGGATGAAGGCCCGTTCGACGGACGACAACGGCCGGAGCCGTTCGTACGCGGCGAGCGCCTCGGCTTGGCGCATCGCGTCACCTGGAACGAGGCTCCCGAGCAACCGGGCCAGGTCACAGGCGACGGTGTCCACGCGAGCGGCCGCAAAGTCGATCAGGCCGGAGACTCGATCCCCGGTAAACAGCACGTGGTCATGCCACACATCTCGCAGCACGGGCTGCAGCGGGACGACATTCGTTGCCGCATCTCGCAACTGTGCCGCCACCTGCGGGAGGCACTGAGGAGCCCGTTGCAGAAACGCCGTTGCGAGCGGGTCGAGCGCCGGGCCGGCGGACGTCCGCAAGGCCTTTCGCAAGGCATCGAGTCCCTCGCGTTGCCAGGCGACCACCTGGTCGCATCGTTCAGTGACGGCCGGGGGAATACCGGGGGCATTCGTCTGCCACGATTCCGCGCTACGATGCACTCGGGCCAGGGCGACGACGGCGGCGGTCAGACGCTCCGTTGTGGGTGCGTCGTGAAAATCCGCGGCGCCGGGCAGCCATCGCGTCAGTTCCCAGAGTTGCCCGGACATTTCGACCCAAGTCCCCCCGTTCCTGGCGGAAAGAGGAATCGGCACGTAATCAATGCCCTGGCGTCCGAGATGGGTCAACAGGTTGTGAAGGAACTGCCGACGAGCGCGAGAAGGATGACTCGGCGGCCAACGCCGGAGGCAGTAGAGGCCGGCATCAGCCGTGACCCGCCATAACTGCGCACCGCTGAAGCCCAACTCGGCCGGCAGTAGGGCCGTGACATTCCGCACAATGCCGATGGCGGGGTACTGAGCCAGGACCACGGGAACCTGGTCCACCGGCAGATGAAGAGCCGGCATAATTTGTGTTATCCTTTTAATCCTTAGCACGGTAGAATACGGGCGCGGCGACGCGGAATAGGGTATATTATCCCGCTGGCGATGGGTCGTGCTGCGTCCGTCTCCCGGCCGTCCGGCTCGCGTCGTCCTCCTGCGACTCAATCCCTCCTTGGTTGAAGGCAACTCTATGTCGGCAAATCTGCGTGTTCTAGGTGGACTGTGCTGCCTCGTGCTCCTGGCGACCGCGACCCAGCGGGTGCGTGGAGACGACGGTCAGAAAGAGGACGAGAAGACCAAGCCGGAGGCCGTAGGCGAAGTGTCGCCGGCGGCGGCGGGCAGCGGAAGCAGTTCGTCTAGCTCCTCGTCGGGAGGCAGTTCAGCAGCCGCTCACGCGGCGTTGTTGCGTGAGGCGACTCAGCACAGCGGAATGATGAATCTGTGGCAGAAGGGCAATAACCTCTACGCCGAACTGAGTTCCGGCGACTACAACTCCGAGTTCATTGTGCTGATTTCGATTTCACGCGGGATCTCGGTGGGAGACTTGATCGGCGGATACAGCTGGAACATGGGAGATGACTGGCTGTGGACGTTCCGCAAGGTCGACGATCGGGTGCACATCATCCGTACGAACGTCCGGTTCAAGGCGAACCCAGGGTTTCCCGAAGCACTCTCGGTACGGAATGCCTACACCGACAGCGTCCTGTTCAGCCTGCCGATCATTACCAAGGGGCCCAAGGGGGGCGACCTGATCAATCTGAGCCAGGTCTTCATGAGCGATCTGCCCCAGATCAGTCAGCGGATGCCCGGCTTCGTTTTCTCGCCGGATCGGTCGACCTGGGCGTCGGTCAAGTCGTTCGACCGGAATGTCGAATTGGAGGTGGCAGCGACGTACGCGTCCAGTGGACGGATGAACCTCGATACGGTGCCCGATTCCCGAGGTGCGACGATCAACGTGCACTATTCAATCAGCAAGTTGACGTCGTCCGGCTATCAGCCCCGGCTCGCCGACGATCGCGTCGGGTACTTCCTGACCGTGGTCAAGGATTTCAACAAGCAAAGCGATCGTGACCAGTTTGTCCGCTACGTGAATCGGTGGCATCTGGAGTCGCCGCCCGGCGTGAGCCAGGCTCCGTATCCGCCAAAGAAGGCGATCATCTTCTACATCGAGAAGACGGTCCCGCACAAGTATCGTGCTGCGGTGCGAGCCGGCATTGAAGAATGGAACAAGGCCTTCGAGAAAGCCGGATGGATCAACGCCATCGAGGTTCGGCAGCAGGGTGACAGCGACACCTGGGATCCCGAGGATATCAACTACAACACATTCCGCTGGATCACCGCGAATGCGGGCTTCGCCATGGGGCCGTCGCGGGTGAATCCACGCACGGGTCAGATCCTCGATGCCGACATTATCTTCGATGCCGATTTCCTGACATTCTGGAAGCAGGAATTCGAGACCCTTAATCCCCAGACCGCCGTGCGGTTGCATGGCTTGGCTCCGGTCACCCCCGGCAAAGAGGTGGGAATGGGGGCAGGGGCGGAGTTGCTACGGTCGACCATGCATCCGGAATGCCGTATGGCATACGGCATGTCGTCGCAACTGGCTTTCGGCTCGGCTGCGCTGGCAGCCATGTCGGCCGATCCCAAATTGATGGCCGCTGAACAGGAGAAGCTGATCCTGCAGGGGCTCAAGGAAGTCGTCATGCACGAAGTGGGACACACGCTGGGTCTGCGGCACAATTTCAAGGCCAGCAAGCTATACAGCTTGAAGGACCTGAACGATCCGGAGAAAGCGAAGGACGGTGCCATTGTATCGTCGGTAATGGACTACAGCCCCAGCAACATCGTGCCCAAGGACTGGAAGCAGGGGAATTACTATTCGTCTACCATCGGACCCTATGACTACTGGGCGATCGAGTATGGCTACAAGCCTTTGTCGGGTGGAACGAACGGAGAAGTTGCGGAATTGGAAAAGATCGCAGCCCGCAGCGGCGATCCGGCACTCGCCTATGCTACGGACGAGGACACACGATCCAGCGATCCGGATCCCGACGTCAACGTCTGGGATCTGGGTTCGGACGCGATCGAGTACGCAAAGCAGCGGGCCCAAATTGTGCAGGAGGTGATGCCCACCCTCATGAAACGCGTGACCAAGGAAGGCGAAGACTACACGCAGGTGCGCCGTGCGTTTGGTGTGCTGCTGAGCGAGTATGGCAATGCCATGTACTACGTGGCGCGCACCGTGGGTGGTCTGTCCACCAGCCGTAGCCACAAGGGAGACAAGGACGCGAAGCCGCCCATCACGCTGGTGGACGCGAGCAAGCAGCGCGAGGCCCTGGCGATGCTCGAAGAACACGTCTTCAGCAGCAAGCCGTATGAGTTCCCCGAAGAGCTGTACAGCTACCTGGCGAGCTCGCGTTGGTCGCACTGGGGTGTCCGAGGCGACACGCGTAAGGACTATCCGATCCACGATGCGATTCTGCAGTGGCAGACCCAGGTGCTCGATCATCTGTTGGCTCCGGTCACGCTCGAACGAATCCACGATACCGAAGTGAAAGTGTCTGCCAACACCGACGTGTTGACCACGGCGGAGTTAATCGAGCGATTGACGCGAGCCATGTTTTCGGAGCTGGATAACGTCAAAGAAGGGGAGTTCACGAACCGCAAGCCGGCCATCAACAGTCTGCGACGGAACTTGCAGCGTGAATACCTGCGCCGCCTGGCAGAGCTGGCTATGGGTGATAACGGCGGTTTGACCCTGAGCTTCCTCGGCATCAGCTTCGGCGGCAAAGCTCCGGACGACTGCCAGACCATTGCCTTTGCCGAACTGTCGGCTCTCGAAGCCCGGATGAGCCAGTTGCTGAAGAGCAATGTGAAGCTGGATAGCTACAGTCGGGCGCACTTGATGGAGTCCGCCAGCCGTATCCAGAAGGTGCTGGATGCCCGACTGACGCTGCGGAGTCCCTAGACGAACAGCTAACTGCTTGGAGTGGGTCGGCTGAGAGTGGTCGGCTCGGGCCCCCGGCGGCTCCAGACCTTCCGGAACGCCGCTCGGGCCGAGCGGGCCATACTGGGCGGGCCATACCCGTCAGCGGCGAACGGGGATCGCCAAGCCCAGGTCGATGGCGGAGCCATCGGCGGTGAGCCGCCCGAGTACCAGAACTTGGTGTCCGTCGACGGGTGTCGCCGCCAGAGGCTCATCGCTCAGCACCACAATGGGACGCTGATCCTCGGTGGCGAGCTGTAGCTGGCTTGCGATCCGATCTCCCCGATGCTGCACGGCAGTGATGGTGCCGAACACGGCGATACCGGAATGGGATCTCGCCGGATCGTCGATCCACCGGGCAGCGAATTGAGCGAGATACGTCGGCGTCAACGGTTCCTGTGCGATCTGCCGCAGAGCGAGTGCGAGTTCGGGCGGCGCAGCGGACCCGTCGGTGACACCTTGGCCAGCGGCCGCGGCGCCGAGCCGTGCCAGCTCGTGAAACAGTGCGATGATTGCCTGCCGCTTCTTGTCGAGCGAAGCACCACTGGCGGCATGCCAGGCGTCGAGGCGCGCGGGCACCTCGGCGGCCGCCGAGGTGAATGCTCGGATGGGTGATGTGCCCTGAGCCGTCGCCAAGTGCCCACCCGCAGCCGTTGTTGCGCCCGAGTGCGTCACGGGAGAGTCGATAGCGGGTCGGTGCCGGTCCGGCGTGCTCGAGAGCTCGGTCATGGATGACGACACCGGCGTCGCGTCGGTCGGTGGTGCCTTCTCGGAGAATGGGGCAGGTACGCCCTCCGACGAATCGGCTGATGCGTCCTCGGATGGGCTGACTGGTTCTGGCGTAGAGTCAGCGGAGTCAAGCGAACTGTGCGTGTCCGGACCGTCCCCCAGCGCAAGGCCTGTATCGGGACGCAGAGAATCCGGTACTACGAAGGGCAGATAGGGGGCCACGTGGCCGGCCAGTTCGAGGGGATCTCGATTCGAGGCGTGCCAGTTGCCGGGCATCCACCACAGCACGAGCTGGGCGATGAGCAGTCCCAGCATGCCGCCGCCCACAATCTGGATGATGGCCCTGAGCGGGCTGTTGGTCTTGCGGCGCGAGCGAGGGCGTGACGTCGGCACTCGCGGCACACGCGCCGCGGCGGCCTCCAATTCGAAACGGGGAACCGGCGGTTCGGAATGGGCCACGGCCGGGGCACTCGGTACATCCTCTGCTGACGGCGGGAGCGAAAAAGGGGCATCCCAGGAAACGGGCGAATTCGCGTCATCGGTCCTGGTGGCCTCGATCGTGCCTGCCCGCGGTTCTACGATTTCGAGACACGGAGGCAGCTGACGGACGGCCTGCTGTAAGGCGTACTCCTCGCGGCACAACGGGCACCGTACTCGCGTCTCGGGAGACGTGCCGAGCGGAAGAGACACTTGCTCACGGCACTTAGGACAGAGAACAACTGTCATGCGAGGCTCCCACGAAACGGCCGCCGCCCCACGCCAAACTGCGCGGAAGTGCCCCAGGGCCGCTGAATTACCAGTGTAACTCGCGCCTGCGCAAGGTACACGGGTTACAGCTTAGTTTCCCGAGGGTCAAAAGAGCAGAGACCCCTATGTAGAAGGGGTGGGGCTCCGCCGCGCGTGGGAATCGCATTCTTTAAGAGGCCGGGCAATTCTCCGGATCATGGCGATTGTGCGGCGATGAAGGCCATCCGCAGCTGGTGCAGCACGCTGTCCAGCATCAGCGATTCTTCCCGAGTGAGATTGCCACGGGTCTTCTCGTCGAGCACCCCCAGCAAATCGATCCAATGCTTCGCGTGATCGAGCATCACGGCGGGACGCTGGCCGTCGTGGCCGGGCAGTTGACCCAGCGCCATCATCGCCTCGTTGGCAAAGGTTGATACGATCCATGAGAAGGACGGCGGTGGCAGTGTATATCGCTGGTCCGCCCGGGACTCCGCCTTCCGGCGTCCGGCGCGACCGGGCTCGGAGGGGCTTGACGGTTCCATCGCTGCCGCGGGTTCCGCGGTGGTGGGCCGTGCGGGCGATTCCGCAGGTCCCGGCGCCGGATGCGGCTCGGCTGCCTTTCGTAGCGATTCCTTCTCGGCCTGTACCTTCGACTTCCAATCGTCATCGACAATGATTTTGGGATGGGTTTCGTCTGTCATGGTTACATCTTCCCACGAGTGGAGGAACATCAGGGAGGAGGAACCGCTGGGGCTGCCAACGGACCTCGCCGATATTTTTCCAATTGGGCCTGAAAATGGGCATTGCCCGGATCCAGCCGCAGGCATCGTTCCGCGCAGTCCACGGCACGTTCGAGCTGCCGGCGCTGGAAATAGACTTCGCCGAGGGTGTCGAGGTACGACGGGCGCTCGGGATCCAATTCCAGGGCACGCATGGCGTGTTGGAGCGCACTGTCGAGGTCCCGCCGGCATCGCGCGAGTAACCACGCGAGGTTGTTGTGCACGGTCGGGCAACGGGAAAAATCCTGCAGCAGGTCCCGTAAGCCGGCCGTAGTCTGGATGAGCAGCAAGTCGGCGGCAGCCGGCTGGCCGGCGTCCAGCAGTAGCGGCACCAGCTCCTCGGCCAGTTCGATGTTCCCCGGCGATGCGGTGCGACTGAATTCCCATTCGCGCCGGGCCTCGTCGATCCGCCCGGCTTTCACCAGACCACGGGCTCGCGTCTTATGGACGAGAAAGGGAATTTGCACGTATCCACCATTCTCGACAAATCCCCAGCTGGGCTTGAGGCAGGCGAGCAGCATGACTTGCCAGCAATTCGCGGCCCGCAGCTCGTCCCGCGCATAAACTAGGTTACCAACCTGCTTGGCGGCTTCCACCAGCCGGCTGCTGCGCGACTCGCCCGTGCGCAACAGCACCTCGAACTGATCCAGCGCGGCGCCTCGATAGCCGCGTTCCTTGAGTCCGGCAGCAAGTTCCTGCCGCGACTCTTCGTGGGCCAGGGGCATCAGCGTCGCGCGTTGCATCAGCCGCGTGCCGTTCACGGCGTCGCCTTGCTGCACGCGGGCGTGACCCTGCAAATACAACGGCAGCGGCTGGGCCGGTTCCAACTGCGTTGCCTTGGTGTACCACCGTTCCGCCTGGGCCCACTGTTTGTCCTGGGCATGGAAGTCGCCTGCCTTCACGGCATCGGCCGCGGACTTTTCGCCGGCACGCTCGTAAAAGCCTCGCGCCTGTTCTCGCCGTCCATGCCAGGCGCATGTTTCGGCGAGCTCGTGCCAGGCGTTAAGCTGTTTGGCGGCGGGCAGGTTTTCGGCACGTCGGATCCCGTCACGGAAATACGGCTCAAGCTCCGCCTGAATCGCCGGCGTCCCTTCGGTGGGCGGGGCAGCCTTAAGCAGTCGGTCGATTCTCTCGAGCAGACGGGTCGAGTCGGTCGACGCCTCGCTGGCCCGGAACACTTCCCACCACCAGCTGGCCGCACTCGTCCGAGTTGGATGGAGTGTACTCAGTATGGCCGGGCGATCTTCCTTGGCAATGATCAAGGACGCGACCCGGCGCGCCTCCGGTCGCCAGCCGATCTTAATGGCCGTTTCACAAAGAGAACGAAGTCGGCGAGTATCGCGATCGCCGCGAGCTGCCTCCACCATGACGGTGAAACACCGAGGCAACCCATCGCGCTGACCGAGGAACATGAGATGGCGGATCGCGACTTGGGCAAGGGCGAATTCGGAAGAAGGCACGCCCGACATGGAAACGGGCCTGGCGGCTGCCTGGGTAAACCAAGACTCGACAAAGCCGTGGGGATATGCGACTCCCGCCAGGGCAAACGCCTGGCGGTACTGATGCCTTTCGCAGAGCAGCTCAAAGGCCAAGGCCGCTTGCTCATGGCGCACCAGGTGCAGCGCCTCGTCGTACTCACCGAGCAGGAGCAACGCCTTGGCGACGTGCCATTGCCGTGCGACCCATTCCTGACGTTGCTGGCGTCGCCGGGGATCCGAAGCTGCAGAGGCATCGCCGTCCATGCGAGCAATGCGGTCGGCCGTTTCACGTCCAGCCGCTCGCAGCCGACTCAGATAGTCCTCTAGCCGTGCGGATTGACCTGCGAGTCGGAAACAGGCTGCAGCAAGCGCAACTTGCTCAATATCGAGTTCGTCGGGTTCCGCGGATGTCGTGTCGCCCGGCGCCGGCTCGATGTCGTCGTCCGCGCCACGCGGTGCCTTCGCCGGAGGCGGGTCGAGCGTTTGGGCGAGCAGATGGCCAGCCGCTGCCCAGTCGTTTTGTTCCAGCTGCAGGGCCATTGTCCACGAGGGGGACGACTGTCCCGAAACGGCAATCGCCTCTGGCAGGTTGCCGGCCGCACGCAGCAGCGCCGTCCGACGCGGGATGGTGGCGGCCTGGCTGCTCGGCGGAAGTGCATCGAGACGCGCAAGCTCGCTGCCGATGCGTTCCTGCTGAGCGAAAAACGCGGCGTAATGTCGAGTCCACGCGGGTTGTTCGGCCGCATCGCGAAGGGTGTGGGCGACCTCGTCCAGTTCCCCTGCGGCGATGGCTCGGCTCAAGCAGCGCTCCAAGGCTTGATTCCACTCGTGGCGGAGTCGAACGCTGGTCTCCGACTCGAGCAGCGCTAACAGGACGCGCGGCCGTCCAGCGGTTTCAATCGACCGCACGGCATGACGGCGTTCTTCCGCAGAGCCCGTCCGGAACCGCTCAATATCGCGCAGCAGCGAGCGCGGCGCATCATGGCCTACGCCCATGCGGAGATAATCGAGCACGAATTCTGCCCGAGCTCGCACTTCCGCGTTCCGATCGCGGGTCGCGGCCTCTAAGGCCGGCACGGCCGCTTCGCCCGCGGACCAGAGGCGTTCCATCGCCTGCTGCCGCAGTTCGTAGGTGTCCGCGCGCAGGCTTTCGATCGCGGCTGGGATCCAGTCGTCCGCCGAGGCCGGATCCGCCGGGGTCGAGGCGACGCTGAACGCCAAGATTACCGACATCCACGGTGCCATCATCGATCCTTCGACGGGAGTTCGTTTCACCTTAGGATCGCCGACGAAATAACGGCAGCAATTTCCTGTCCCCGGCCCCCGCGTCGATTCAACGGGGCCAGGGGACATTGGAAAGTCATTTCCTCGGCGCTCCTTATTTACCGTATTCCATCGACCGTCTCCGGGCAACGAGCGGTCGCCCAGGCACCCGCCGACCCCGTTGACGCGACGAGTCGTCCAATGCGACAACATCTAACCATATAGGCCCCTTAGAACCTTCACCTCTCGAGTCAACGAACATGTTTTCTTATTTGCTTCGCTCCGAGCTGGCGGCACTTCTTCTGGCTGTGGGTCTCCTGTCCGGGACGCAGGCCGCGGCGGACGAGAACTGGATTCCCCTGTTCAACGGCCGGGACCTCGATGACTGGACTCCGAAAATCACCAAGCACGCCCTTGGTGACAACTTCGCTCGGACTTTTCGCGTCGAGGACGGGATACTCAAGGTATCCTACGAGGGTTATCAGAATTTCGACGAGCAGTTCGGGCACTTGTTCTACCGCGAGCCATTTTCGCACTATCGTCTGCGCATCGAGTACCGGTTTGTTGGACCGCAAGTGGCCGGTGGGCCGGGGTGGGCCGTGCGTAACAGCGGCGTGATGTTGCATTGTCAGCCGCCCGAGTCGATGGACAAGGATCAGAAGTTCCCCGTCTCCATCGAAGTGCAGTTTCTGGGCGGTCTGGGCAAAGGAGACCGAACAACAGCCAACCTGTGCACTCCCGGGACGCACGTGGTCATGGGTGGCCAACTGGTCAAACGGCATTGTACGAATTCCCATTCCAAGACCTATAACGGGGATCAATGGGTTACTGTGGAAATGGAAGTCCGGGGCGGACGCATTGTGCGGCACCTGATCGATGGTCAGGTGGTGCTCGAGTACTCCGGGCCGCAGCTGGATGATCAGGACCCCGACGCGCAAAAGCTGTTGCGGGCGGGGGCGCCGCGCGCCGTCAGCCAGGGATATATTGCGCTTCAGTCCGAAAGCCATCCCATTGAATTCCGCAAAGTGGAATTGCTCAAGCTCGACGATTCGGCCGCCAGCGGGAGTGCCGAGAAGACAGGATCGCCCGCCAAATAATCGGCGCGAGCGATCCTGCCCCTCCTCGGTTTCCGCAACTCAGTTGCGAACTCACGCACAAGCGCGATAACCCTGCAGCACTGCTCAGGGAGCCGACGGTCTCTCGGTAAGCCCGCCTGGTGCAGGCTTCTGCGAGACGAACAGCGCGTCCAGTCCTTCCCAGTCGATCCGGTCGCGCGGTGGAAATCGCGACAGATAGTATCCGCCGTTTCGGCGTGCGAAATCTTCGCTCCACCGCACCGACTCTTCGACCAAGGCGCGGCGGATGTAACGCTTCCACATCTCGGATTCCGCGAGGGTCGTGAAATCGCCGGTGCCCAGTCGCAACCGGTGGTGCGGCGGTATCGTTACGTGCCGCACGTCTCCGTCCCCGTGCGTGGGTACGTAGACCCAAATGCCGTACCCCGACGGAGGATCCCGGCGTTGACCCCGCACGAATACGCCCCGCGGGTGGCAGCTGACGCCCTGCGAACTCGGCGAATTGGCCAGCCACTCCGTAGCTCCTCCGCCATGTTGGTCGCCGTCAGGATAGGCAACCAGGTAGAGGAAATTCTCCGAATGACCCCAACGCTTGCTCCACATTCCCTGCACGCGAAACCCATCACACGACCCTTCGCGGCATTGGTAGCGCGGAACCCGGGCCAACATCCCGAGGCAGGCGCCGGCCAGGCAGGCCAGCGCGAGGCAGACCAGTAACGAAAACGAGAACCCCTTCATGGCGTGGCTCCTTCTCCCGGATCTAATCGTCCATGGGACCCTTCTTCGCACGCAACATGGCGACGGCCTTCCACGGTCCTAATCGGTCGCCCCAGGGAAAGCTGGTCGAGAAGCCAATGCCCTGCCCGCTGCCGCCGATAGTCAACGTGCCATAGGCGGCCACATCGGCGTTGATCAATACGGTGACATAGTGGTATTCGTCGCCCGAGTTATCGATCGAAAACTGCCCGTTGAGCAGGATATTCAGCGGGGGTTGGCCCGTTCCTCCGCCCGATGTGATCGGTCCCTGCTGAGGCTGGATATAGCCGGAGGCGGGGTCACAGTGGAAAGTAAAGGTCTCGTTCAACTCCGCCCTGTGCCTGCGGACGATGGGCAGCGTGTGGGGAGGAAACGATTCCACGAAGACGCCAAGCAGGTGCGTGCGGACCGTATCCGGTCCCCAATCACCCGTTGTCGCCGTCTTCACAAAGTATTCGCCAAACAGTCCCGAAGGTTGCAGCTGTAAGTTGTTCCAGATGTCTTTGGACGCCAGTTTCCAGTCAACTTCCAACGGGTCGCCGACGAAACGCCACTCGTTGTCCAGGATTTTCACCTGGGTGAGGAAGTTACTGGTTGTGGGATCAAAGATGTAGTTCCGAAAACTATCCGGATCAATCCGCTCTTCCGCATGGAGGGTGTATATCTCGTTGACCTCGACTTCCGTATCGTCGACCGGAACCAGAGGGACGACCTTCATGCTTTCCCCGGGTTGGAATCGCAGGGTCTGTTCGGCGCCGCTGACGAAATCCGCTTTGTTCGCGGTGTCGCCCGAACCCAACTGCTGGGTGTACCTCACCGTAACCTCGCAGGCCGCAGGTGGACTGATCGAAACGGACAGGGTCGCTCCCTGCTGGTTCTCTTCAGCCATCGTTCCGTCGACTTGCATCGACAGCGAGTAGACTTCCCGCTGACCCAGGATGACGATCGTCACGCTGCCCGTCGACTTGCCGTTGTCGTCGTCCATCAGCGTATAAGTAAAGTGGTCGCGAGCCGTGGCGCCCTCCGACAGACACGCGGCCTCAGGGTACATTTCATAAGAGAACCAGCCATTATCCAGTTCCCGCAGACGGCCGCGCAGCGTGCTGGTGTTGACGCTCGCGACCCGCAACCGGTCGCTGTGAGTCGCATCGAAATCGTTGTCGAGCAGGCTGATCGCGATTTCCCGACTATGCTCGAACAGCGTGTACTGGTCGTGGACTGCGGTTGGGGCTACGTTCCGCACCGCCACATTCGCACTGGCCGACGCCGAATGGCCTCCCTCTGACTGCAGTGTGACTTGGAGCGTGACGTCATCCTGCGGTGTCCCGTTGCCATTCGGCGGGCCGTCGTCCTCATAGACGTGGCTGGGCGGCGACAAGGCATGGATGTCGAAGTGCTCCACCGGCGATCCGTCCCCCCAATCGATTTGATAGCCCGTCAGGCAGCTGCCCCCCGTCGAGATGATCGGCACAAACAGCTGGCCTTCATACGTCGTGCCTGGCAACACCGATACGCTGGGAACGTCCGGGCAATTGGACGTATCGTCGTCTCCCGGAATGTCACCTGCGGCATCTCCGTCCCCTTCCGCATCGCCCTCATTGGAGGACAATGTCGGTCCGGACTCACTGGGCGTGGACTCATCAGGGCGGGGCTCATCAGGGCGGGGCTCATCCGTTCCCGCGGGCTCGGGCTCCGGATCACTTGCGGTGGGATCAATCGGATTTGGCGTCTCATCGGCGTGCGTGTTCGCGGCGTCGTTATTCGGATCGCTGCCGGATGGCGATGACGCGGGAGGCTCCGCTACTTCCCCGTCTGGCTCGGTTTCGTCCGGTCCGCTCTCGTCCGGCAATACGTCCGTGGCATTCCAGGTATCCTCCGACTCGTCTTCGGTTTCCTCCGGCAGGGGCAATTGCGGATCGCCGCTGGTCGAGGAAGGCGGAGGGGGATCCTCTTGAGTCTGGCTTGCACGGAGGATCACTTCCCATTCCGCGCGCGCGACCTCTTCGCTCCATCCCCCTTGCGTGATCAGGATCTCGACGAACTCGTCTTCGGTGATCACTCCGTTGCCATCGATGTCGAATACGACCGGTGCGGGCGGGGCGTCGTGTGCTTGCTCCTCCGTCGCCGAGGGCCCGGTCTTCGCATCCATCGAATCGTCCGGAAGCGTCAGTAGCTCGACGGCAGGCTGCTCCTCGGGGGTGCCCGGCGGTCCACCCCACGGAACGCCCCCTGCCGGGGCCTCCTCTGGCAACTCCGCCGATTCTTGTTCCCCCGCCGGTAAGCGCGGAGCGGGTGGCCGGCCCGCGTTGATTTCCGCTGCCGCCAGTTCTTCGCTGATGCCCAGCGTGGTCAAGACCTCGATCCAATCCAGGTCATCGATCCGGGCGTCTCCGTTGACGTCATAGTACAGGTAGTCGCCGCTCGCGCGGGATGACGTATTGCCCGTCGAGCCCCAAGTGTCGGTGTCGCCCGCAAAGACCGTCTCACTCGGAATGTCCGCCTCCCACTCGCCACTCACGGATGCCGGCGCCACGATGGCGGTCGCTCCATGCAGGTAATTGGCGAGTGCCAGGACATCGAGCGGTGCGACATACCCGTCGCCATTTACATCTGCCGGAAGCACCGTATTGTGCAGCACCACATCGAACATCGGCGCGTCCGCATCTAGTAAGCTGCGCTGCTCCAGCCGCTCCAACATCCGTCGCTGCGATTGGCGCACCTTCCGCCGTGATGCCGCGCGGAACCATCCACGCATGGGACGTGACCACCCTGTCAGAAACTTGTTCATGCAACTTGCCCCTCGTCATGAGCGTCCGCCTGCTCCGGACGGGAAATGAATAACTCGCAGTCGTGCCAACGAGCTGCGAGGCCCCGACACCCTAATTGCAGGGGGTGTTGTTGAGGTTATACGGAAGGCGGCGATATACCGCAATAGGGGGGTGGTATCTATGAATCCCAGTCGCCGCCGCGCAGGTACCCGATCGGCGACCGCCGAGCTAGAATGCGGCCGTGGTGCATGTATCCAGCCGTGGTTTCCGCTGCGAGCGTCCTGCGGGAACGTGACAGCCCCTGCGGAGTCATGCCGGTGTGGGAAGAGGCTATTAAAGAGATCCCGAAAGTCGCGGGCGGCCTACTGCTGACCTGCCTCTTCGTCGCCGCCTGCTTCGGCGTCGGTGCCGGCGTAGCGCGGATCAGTCCAGAACCCATCGGAGTACCCTCCGAGCGGACGGACGAGTGGGACGAGGAATTAATGGAAGAAGAGACGTTGGGTGACATCGACCCCGAGGCGATGAGCGGTAAGGCTCCGGTCGAATTTGAATAGCGCGCAGGCCACAATCTGACGCCACGCGGTGGGACGGTGGCGGAGAAGCGGAGCAGCAAGGTGCGGGCGGATGAAAATCAGGTTTGGTATAGCTGAATAGCCTGGTTCAGTCCGCGGAGGATGAAACCGAATTCGCCGCCGACCGGCAGCAGTTGAGCGCCCTGGGCCTGGCGGCGCCGCAATTCTTCCTGTCCGGAGACGGGGCAGCCCCAGGCTTTCTTATGTCGTCGAGCGGCCGCCGCCACTTGTTCGTAGGCTGCTTCGAGGCGCGAGCCATCGCGATCCCCGGCGTGGCGCAGCCGCAAGCCCAGGTCTCCCGGACCCAGGAACAGGACATCGACGCCGGGCACGGCGGCAATGGCATCGACGTTCTCCAAGGCCAGCGGTGTTTCGATCTGGATGACGACGAAGGTTTCGCGATTGGCCCACGCGGTGTACTCGTCGTTGTTCGGGCAGACGTAGAAATTGCTGTCCAACCCGGTATTGTCGATCCCCCGGTCGCCGAGGGGCGGAAACTTCGCGGCCGCGACGATGGCCTCGGCCTGCTCCGGCGTCGAGATGTGCGGCATCATCAACCCCGTGGCCCCGTCCTCGAGGAAGCGATAGAGCTCGGCGCGTTCCCGCGTCGAGACGCGCAGCATGCAATCGATATCGTAGAGGCGGAAGTGCGTGAGGAGCGCCTGGATTTCGCGACGGTCCCACGCGCGGTGTTCCATATCCAGCCAGATGCAGTCGAATCCGCTGCGGGCGGCATGGCAGACGAAGTACGGAAGGACGTGTCCGAGGCTACACGTGCGCACAGTTTCGCCGCCGCGCAGGCGAGCGAGAGCCTTACTATTTCGCATGGAGGCTGACTTCCCGGGATTACACGATCGGTCGATGGCGGTCCGCAGCAACTGCCGGACGGCTGGAGAGTGCACCGGTTGCACTTCGCTTGGCCCGCATTGTTTCGTGCCGTCCGCACCGCGACAAGCCCACGCGTTCCCCCACGTTCTCCCACCGTAGCCACGTTCCCCTACCGTAGCCATGTTCTCCAGAGCGTGGGGGCGGGCGTCTGATTGTGTTATCATCCCGGTGGAGACCCGCCCCCGAGCGACCGCCGATAGCATGACCCGCGTGGCGTGTACGTTGCAGTCGCGTTCCTTCGTTTAGCGAGTCCGAACCATGATGCTGTCCCGACGTCAACGTAACGTATATCCGGCGATCGTTCTGTTGTTGTGCGGTGTGGGAGTTGGTCCCGTTCGGGGAGCCGATCCGGTGCGACCGAACATCCTGTGGTTGACCAGTGAAGACCACGGACCGCAGATGGGTTGCTATGGGGATCCGGTCGCGAGGACGCCGAATATCGACGCCCTGGCGGAGAAAGGCATGATCTTCCTGCGAGTCTGGTCGTGTCATCCCGTTTGCGCACCGGCTCGTTCGGCGATCATCTCGGGAATGTATCCCGCGAGCCTCGGCGCCGAGCACATGCGATCGATGGTGCCCATGCCCGCCGGAGCACAGATGTTCCCGGAGTATCTGCGGGCGGCGGGCTACTATTGTACGAACAATGTGAAGGAGGATTACAACCTGGCGAAATCGGGGCCGGTGTGGGACGAGTCGTCCGGCCGAGCCCACTGGCGAAACCGGCGTAACGATCAGCCGTTTTTCGCCGTGTTCAACTCGACGAAGAGCCACGAGAGTCAGATCCGCGCGCGGCCACATCAAGCGGTCGTGCAGCCGGCGAAGGTTCGCGTACCAGCCTTCCATCCGGACACACCGGAAGTGCGTCAGGACTGGGCCCAGTACTACGACAAGGTGAGCGAAGCCGATGCGGATGCGGGCCGGCGCTTGCGGGAACTCGAGGCAGATGGTCTCGCCGAGTCGACCATCGTCTTCTATTACGGCGACCACGGGACGGGTATGCCGCGCGGTAAGCGCTGGCCATGCAACCTGGGGCTGCACGTACCGCTGGTCGTGTACTTTCCGGAGGCCTTCCGGCATCTGGCACCTCGCGGGTACCAGGCGGGCGGCAGATCGGATCGGCTGGTCAACTTTGTCGACCTGGCCCCGACCGTGCTGAGTCTCGCGGGAATACGCCCGCCGCAGTCGATGCAGGGTGGTGCGTTCGCCGGTGAGTTCGCGACGCCCGCCCCGACCTATCTGTTCGGCTCGCGCGGCCGCATGGACGAGCGGGTCGACCTTGTGCGCTCGGTTACCGATGGCCGGTACGTGTACCTGCGCAATTATCATCCACACGTGTCGCAGGCCCAGCACGTGACCTACCAGTTTGAGACGCCGACTACCCGCGTGTGGCGCCAGTGGTTTGACGAGGGGAAGACGAATGCCGCTCAATCGATCTTCTGGCAGGTACCGAAGGCTTCCGAGGAACTGTATGACCTGAGCGAGGATCCGGACGAAGTCCGTAATCTGGCCGGTGCCCCCGCACACCAGGAGGTGCTGACCCGCCTCCGCGCCGCCGTACGAGGTCAAATCGAACGGATTCGCGATGTGGGTTTTCTGCCGGAAGGCGAAATGCACGCTCGCTCCCAGGGACGGTCGCCCCACGACATGGCGCGAGATGAATCGGTCTATCCGTTGCGGCGGATCGTCGATACCGCCGAGCTGGCCTCGTCGCTGCACGCCGACGCCGTTCCGGAACTGGCCCGGCGACTCGACGATGCCGACAGCGCCGTTCGGTATTGGGCGGCACTCGGCATGCTCATGCGGGGAGCTGCGACGGTGTCTGCGCAGCGTGAACGGCTCGACAAGAAGTTGGCGGACGCGTCCCCCTACGTCCGCATCGTCGCCGCCCAAGCCCTGGCGCAGCACGGCGACCAGCCGGATCGTGATGCGGCGCTGGCCGCTCTGCGGGATTGCCTGTCGGTTGAGCAGCACGGCGTATTCGTGGCGATGGCTGCGCTCAGCGCGGTTGACGCACTGGAACAGCGGGCCGCTCCGCTGATCGACGTCGTTCGCACCATGAATCCCAACGGTCCCTCGCCGGACGCGCGGTTCAATTCCTACGTGCCCCGACTCATCGCCGACATTACGTCTCGCTTCGGAACAGCGCCCGCCACCCGGCCGGCTACGACGAAGAAACGGGCGAAGAAGCAGCGGTAGTCCCAGGCCGGGTCGCTGAGCTATTTCAGGAGTTTGCTGATTTCGGACCATACCGACCAGGAACCGGTGACCAACATGCCAGCACCGGACACCCACAGGAAGGCGTCCCAGAGCCGTCCCGGCAACAATCGCGCGTCGCTCCGATAGTAGCGGAAGTAGATCGCTGCGCCGGCTAACATCGGCAGCATGATGCCCTGCATCGAGCCGCTCAACAGAATCAGGGCCTTGGGCTGCGCGGGGAAGAGCAGGTACACGGACAGGCACAGAAACGGAAAGAGCATGGACAGCAGCGACACACAACGCCGATAGCCGGCCTGCGACTGAGGACCGATGCCAAATACCTGCAGACCTTCCGGAAACACGCGGGCATGTCCCGCCGTGGCGACAAAGAAGGTCGAATACAACACGGCAAACGCTCCGAACAGAAATACCCACCTGGCCCACACTCCGAACACCGGCTCGTACATCACCGACAAGGTCTGAATCATGTCCTGGCCTTCGGGGATCAGTCCCGTCCGGCCCAGCACCGCTGCGCCGAGCAGATAAAACGCGAGCGTGGCGAACGTATAAACGACCATCGAACACCAGGCGTCCCAGCGCAGCACGCGCAGCCAGCCTCGCGCCCGTTCGGCCCACTCGGGCGAGTCGTCTCGCGGGCCAGTGAAGCGAGCGTAGCCTTTCTCGACGCACCAATACGGATACTGGATCAATTCGTTGGCACCGACGCCAATGATGCCAAATGTGGCCAGCGCCGTCGCCATGGCTTTCTCCGGCGACGCGCCGTCGCCGCCCGGCGGTAAGCGAAAACTCAGTCCGTCGACCAGGTCCTGCCAGCCCACGGCCCACGTCGGATGCATCTGCAACATGCACACGTTGACGACGGTCACCAGCGTGAAACCAGCGACCAGGAACGTCGAAAACGATTGTACGAGACCGTAGCGGCCAATGACCAACAAGGCAGATGTGATGACCGTGACGATCGCAGCCCAGATGCGATCGTCCGTCGACGCGAGTTTTCCCAGTCGCTTGAATCCGTCGAACTCCGCCTTCGACATTCCCGCCAGTTCGGGATCGCGCGGATCGTAGACACGGTCCGGGGCCGCCGGCCACCGGGCAACTCGCGCTTCGAGCCGTTGCAGCGCCGCGGCCGTAGCGGGCGAGCCCTGCGCCTGTTGCCGGGCTACGTCGAGCCGCTCAGCCAGGATGTGTCTGCCCAGCATCTCGAGCTCCGCCGAGCGGTCTGAGCCCGAGTCGCTCGACGTGGCCGCGGTCTGGGCCAGCCGGCGACCTTGCGCAGTCAAGACGGCGAAGCGGGTTTCCTGCTGACTCTGCTGGTTCGCCGCCCGACCCGTATCGGTCAGAGGCCACGAGATCTGCAACGCCTGACCGACTCCGCCGACGATCCCGCCCAGCTGGCCGAGACTCACCAGGAACATGATCAGCCAGTACGCCGTCAGCCAGTTCGCTCGGTGGCACACCCGCGGACCCGGGACATCGGCGAGCGCGCTCATGGTGGTCTTGCCGGTCACGATCGTGTAACGTCCCAGCTCGACCTGGCAGAACACCTTGATGATGCAGCCGATCAGGATCAGCCATAGCAGCCAGAAGCCCGCTTCGGCGCCCGTGGCCGTGGTCGCGATCAGCTCTCCGGACCCGACAATGGACCCCGCGATGATCAGGCCAGGACCCAGCCGCTGCAGGATCCCCTTGAAGGTATGCGGCGGATTCTCGGTGAGAACGATGGGAACGGAGGTGTCCGCGCGCTGACTAGAGTGTTCCTGGACGCTCACGGGCTTCACCTGCCTGGACAGTGTGCACCTGGCGACCGCTCGCTCGATGCGAACTGGTCTTCGCCAGCTTGCGACCACCGTATCGCACGCGCCCAGCCCGGGAAAGTGGCGCGAGCAAATTCAGCTGGCGGCAGGTGTCAATACGTCGGCAGTTCGGGAACCTGGAGCACCGAGGTCTCCTGGGTGGGCTCCGCCATGGGCTCGTCAGCGGGCGGTTCGGGAGTCGCATCGCCGGCTGGCACTTCTTCCGCCGAGGATTCGCCGGGGACATAGTCCGAGACGTAGCCGTGGTCGACGGACCAGACTTCGGGAGTGAATGCCGAACCCACGCGTCCGTAGACGGGATCGAGGCGTTGCCACAGGCCACCCTCGGCCGAGTACGTGTAGTCGTCGCAGCTTCCACAGATCGCGCATCCGGATGTGGCGAGCAGCAGGAGGACGCAGGCGAGGCGACAAGCATGGGCAAGCATCGATAGCATCCCTTCTCTCTTCGGCCCAGAACGGCGCAGCGGTCTGACGAGTACCCTACAGATCGACGTTTCAAACAAGGAACTTTAGAGAACCTTTTCCGGCGTCATCGTAGCTGCGTTCGTCCGAACGCGGGCCGTGCGCCAGAACGCTGCGGGAGGTGAAAGGGCTACGGGTGATGCCGGCGCGCGGAACTGCTGATACGATAGCCGCCGACCAGGACGACCTTCCTTCCGTGGAGCGCCCACATGAAATCCCGCCTGTTGCCAAGCTGCTTGTGGATGACCGTGCTGACGATATGTTGCGCGCGGGCTGATGAGCCGGAGTTAATCGCGCACTGGCCGTTACAGAACGATTCGCGGGCCACGGTCGGCTCGACGGGGAAGCAGATCGAACAGGGAATCAAGTACGGCCCTGTGGAGTCGCCAGGCGACAAGCCGGGCCCGCGTCGGGCAGCCAGCTTTAATGGCCGCGACGCAGTCCTGATGATCGATGCACAAGCCATTCGACTGGGCACGGACGACTTTTCCCTGGCGGCATGGATCGAGAGCCCGGTGGCGAGTGACGACGTACCGGGAGACATCATCAGCCAGTACGATCCGGCTACGCGCACGGGCTTTCATCTGGGGCTCTACACTCACGGAGGCGTGACGACCGGGCAGCCGAACGTGCGGCAGCTGCACTTCGGGATCGACCAGGGTCGGCTGGAAGCGGAGTTCACCGATCACGGACGTCTGGGGAATGCTGTCTTCGTGTTCGCGCTGTGCGTGCATGACGGACGACTGTATGCGGCGACGTGCCATACGGGATCCGACGAAGCGGGACACGTTTTCCGATTCGAAGGAGGCGACGCGTGGACGGATCTGGGAAGTCCGGACCGGGCCAACTCGATTTCTGCCATGGCGGCGTACCAAGGCGAGCTGTACGTTGCGTCGAGCAAGTATCGGCTCGCGGGTTCGGCGTTGAGTGAATCGACGAATCCGCATCTGGGTGGCCGCGTCTTTCGGCTGGGCGCGGACGGCCAGTGGATTCCGTGCGGGCAATTGTCGCCGGAGACGGAAGCGATTGGCAGTCTGGTCGTGTACCGCGGTGCCTTGTATGCCAGTTCGTTGTATCGTCCAGCGGGCTTCTTCCGGTACGAGGGAGGCGAACGGTGGACGGCGCTGCCGACGCCGGACGGAAAACGCGTCGAGTCCCTGACCGTTTACAACGGGGATGTCTTCGCGACGAGCTACGACGAGGGGTCCGTCTTCCGGTTCGACGGCGAGCGGTGGGCGGCGGCTGGGACCGTGCCCGAGGCGACGCAGACGTACGGCTTCGGAATTCACGGCGGCGAGTTGTATGTCAGCGAATGGCCGAAAGCGCGCGTCTTCCGCTACGGTGGCGGAACGCAGTGGACGGACGTCGGGAAGCTCGGGCAGGAACTCGAGGCCATGCCGCTGCTGGTCTACAACGGCAAGCTGTACGGCGGCACGCTGCCGCAGGCCGAAGTGTACCGGTTCGACGGAGACCATCAGTGGTCCCGCGTCGGCCGCGTCGATCACACGCCGGACGTGAAGTATCGCCGGGCATGGTCGATGGCCGTCTTCCAGGGTCGCTTGTTCGTGGGCACGTTGCCATCGGGTCGCGTCCGGTCGATCGAAGCAGGGCGGAATGCGACGCTGGATCGCGAGCTTCCGGCAGGGTGGCATCACGTCGTGGCGGTCCGTGGAAGCGACCAGTTGCAGCTGTATGTGGACGGCGCGGCCGTGGCCCAGTCGGCTCGGTTCACGTCCGGTGATTATGATTTGACGAATCGCCAGCCGCTGGATATCGGCTTTGGTGCCCAGGATCACTTTCACGGTCGCATGGCCGACGTGCGAATCTACCGCGGCGCGCTGACCGCGAACGCCGTCCGCGAGCTCTACCGGGACACGGCGCGCCCCTGAGATCTGCCCGCGATGACACGCTCGAGCGGAGTCGAGGGGCGGGAGACGAGAGGAACGACGGGTCATGGCGTGGCGGGATTGGTTGTCGGGGCGTCGGCGCGGCGGAACGGGCGCGGCGGTGCGCTGTGGGCTGCGGGTGGCCGCGCTGGCCTATGGTGCCGCGATTTACTGGCGAAATCGCCGCTTCGATCGAGGTGGGATCGTCGCCGAGCGCGTGGCGGTGCCCGTCATCAGCGTGGGTAATCTCACGGTAGGCGGCACGGGTAAGACGCCGATGGTGGCCTGGCTGGCCCGCTGGTTTCGCCGGCACGCGATCCGGGTGACGCTGGTCAGCCGCGGATATGGCGCGGAAGCCGGCTCGTGCAACGACGAAGCGCTCGAGCTGGAGATGCAGCTGCCCGACGTGCCGCATCTGCAGAATCCGGATCGTGTCGCCGCCGCGCGGATTGCGATCGAGGAACTCGACTGCCAGGTCCTCGTGCTCGACGATGCCTTCCAGCATCGGCGCATTCATCGCGATCTCGACCTCGTGCTCATCGACGCGCTGGTGCCCTTTGGCTACGGCTACCTGCTGCCCCGCGGGCTGCTGCGCGAGCCCATCCAGTCGCTGCGGCGCGCGCAGGTCGTCGTCTTGTCGCGGGCGGACCTGGTCGACGAGTGCGCGCGAGAAGTCATTCGGAAGGAAGTCGCGCGGTGTGCGCCGCAAGCTGCGTGGGTCGAGGTGGCGCACCGGCCGCGCGGGTTGCTGAATGCGCGCGGCGAATCCGCGGACATCTCCGCGCTGCGAGGCCAGCGCATCGCGGCGTTCTGCGGACTGGGAAACCCCGAGGGATTTCGGCGCACACTGCAATCGACGGGCGCACAGCTCGTTGCTTTTCGCGAGTATCCCGATCATTTCGATTACCGCAGCGAAGACATGGCGCAGCTGGCCGCCTGGGCCGATGCGCTGGACGTCGACGGGGTCATCTGCACGCTGAAAGACTTCGTCAAATTGCGTGTCGATCGAATCGGTCGTCACGCGCTGCGCGCGTTGGCCATCGAAATGGAAGTGCTGCACGGCGACGCGGAACTCGACTCGCGCTTGAGCGAGATCTTGTTGCGCGTGACGGCTTCGTGATCGCGCATCATCGCCGCGTGATCGCTTCAGCGCGAGCGCGAAACGTGTCGCGCGCGTGCGCTGCATGACGGCGAACTGTGTGGCGCGAGCGCGCGAGCGTCGCGCCAATGCGCGTGGCGCCGCGCGAGCGCGAGTTGATGCGCGAAGTGCGTCGCGCGAGCGCGATGAAGTTCGAAAATTCATCAAATACGTGTTGCATAAAATCAGAGCTTGCGTACAACTACTGCTAATGAGTTGGAACCACTGGTCGCGCGTCGTGTGGAGTCGGATGAAGCGAGACGCGGAGCCAACCGCGGACGAACGGACTCGCAGGTGACGACACGCGGAGGACCGGACATCGCGAAGCAGACGACTGTGTAAAACAGACGACTGTGTAAAACAGACGACTGTGCGAAGCGATGAGAACGAGTGAAGCGAGTCGGCGGTGTGAGTGAGTCGGACGCGACGAGCGAAGTGCACGCGACGACTGGCCGACACGAAGCGAACGAGTGGTTGGTATGAGTAAGGGGCCTGCTCGCAGGCTGCGAGGCAACTTGGAAGCCCGCGAGATGGAACTCGCCCCGAACCTTTTTTCCTAGGAGGACGTGACGTGGCCAAGAAAGCTGCTGCAAAGAAAGCCGCCCCGAAGAAGGCTGCTAAGAAGCCCGCGAAGAAGAAGAAGTAGTTCGCGCCGGAGGCGGGGCCCGGTCGATGACCGAGCCTCAGGCTTTCGCAGGAGCTCCGCCGTGGCGGAGCACGGTGCTGAGAGTTGACGGCATCGTAGACAACGACGAGAAAGAGCCGCCGAGACCAAACTCGGCGGCTCTATTTGTTTCGAACCGAGGCCAGCGCAAGAGGGCGCCTCGCCGCATCAGAGTTCGGGCAGCGGCGCGCTCGACTGCTGGGCCGTCAGCGCAGCGATGTTCGCGACGAGTCGCTGGCAGATGCGTTCGAAGTACGGCGCACATGCCGGATCGGTGAAGTTGTCCTGCGTGCGACCGGCGTCGCCCGCGACGCGAATCTGCATGTGGATCGGAACTTCGCCCAGGAACGGAACCTGTAACTCGGCCGCGCGTTGACGCGCTCCTCCACTCCCAAAAATGTCATAGCGTTTGCCGCAATCCGGGCAGACGAAGCCGCTCATGTTCTCGACCATCCCCAACACTTGGATGTTCACTTTGCGGAACATGGCGATCGCTTTGACGGCGTCGAGCAGCGCGACGTCCTGTGGCGTGCAGACTACGACGGCGCCCGTCAGCGGCAGCAGCTGCGACAGGGTAAGTGCGATATCGCCGGTGCCCGGTGGCATGTCGATGATCAGGTAGTCGAGCGGTCCCCAGGCGGTGTCGCGCAGGAACTGGGTAATGGCGCCGTGGAGCATGGGGCCGCGCCACACGACGGCCTCTCCGGGCGGCACCAGGAATCCCATCGACATGACCGGCATACCGCGCACTTCGACGGGGCGCATCTTGCGATCCACGACTTCCGGTCGTTGCGATACGCCGAGCAAGTGCGGGATGCTCGGGCCATAGACATCGGCGTCCATGAGACCAACGGTCGCTCCCATCCGCTGCAGGCCGAGCGCTACGGATGCCGCAATCGTGCTCTTGCCCACGCCACCTTTGCCCGATCCTACGGCGAGCACGCTCTTCGCCGTCAACTGAATCTCGCCGCGCGGCTGAGGAGGACGCGAGAGCGTCGTGCGATGTACGGCGATGTCCGCGGCCTGGGGGAACTGTTGCCGCAACCGATCGTGCAGCGATCGCACCACCTCCTCGGCGATAGGCGCGGACCAACTTGTAAGGGCGAGCGTGAGTTCGATCTTGCCGCCGGCAACACGCACATCGCGGATCTGGTCCTGTTCCGCGGCGATGCCACCGGTTTCCGGATCCCGGAAGTCGGCGACGGCTCGACGCACCGCGTCGATGGATAGGTCGGGCATGAATTGTCTCCGGTAATAAGAACGCGGACCGACCTGCCGTACGGTCCGCGAATCATTCAAGTGAGCCTGCGCCAAGCGCCTGCCGCTCGCCATTGTCGGCGGGAGCGGCGGCCGGGGGAATGGGGCAGGTTGGTGCTGTCTCGGCCGAGTTGTGTCACCCGGAAGCCTCGGGCCAAGGAAGACGCTGCCAGATGCGCTGGCGCGGGGACTGGGGCGGAGGTACGACGCGGTCGAGGTGCCGGCGGGCCAGATGGACGAGCCGGTCGGTGCGCCGCGGAGTCACGCTGGCGTCCACCGCGCCAGCTTCGCGAAACAATTCCAGCCAGGCGTCGCACTCCCGTGTCGAGACGACTGCCGTACGGCTGTGTGGAAAATCGCGTGTGGCCGCCCAAAGGAACTGCAACACGTCTTCGCTGTTCGCCACCGTGGCTTCGAGGAACACGAAGCTGGCGGGCCAGCTGGGGAGTGCTTCGCGCAGCTGCGCGATGCTGCGGACTTCGACCCAGAGTCCCGCATGCGCGTCCCCGGCCCAGCGAAGTGCGGCCGTCCACAAGCCGCTCCTTTCACAGACGATCCAACGGGCGTTGGTGGGCAGTACAATCATGCGGTGAAACTCGTCTTCGGCTCGCATGCGACTAAGGTTCCGACGCCGGCGCGGAATCGTCGTCGACGGGCTGGAAATCGATCTCCGGCGCCGGCGGCGTTTCGAGCCCGAGCTGCACCAGCCGCCGCAACAGCCGCTGCCGGCTGACGCCCAGCATCCTGGCTGCCTTCGCCTTGTTACCTTTTGTTCTCCGCATGGCACGCGTGATCAGCTCCTTCTCGACCTCCAGCAGGAACGAGTCGAGCCGGATCGGCTCGGCTGTCCGCCGGGGATGCAGGCCGGCTGAGACGATCGCACGAATCCGATCCGGCAAGTCGGCTTCGCCGATCCACACCGTCGTCACGCGGCGGCAGGCCTCGTCGACGGTGGTCGCCAGCTCCTCGACGTTTCCCTGCCACGGCAGCGCGGCAAGCCGATCGAGTGCGGCGGGCGAGAAACCGGCCAACTGCTTGCCGGAGACGGCGTTGAAATCTTCGACGAAACGCTGCGCGAGCAACGGAATGTCTTCGCGACGTTCGCACAGCGGCGGGACTTCGATCGTGAGCGAGCTGAGGATATAGGCGAGCTCCGGCAGGAATTCCCGCGAACTCTGGCACGGTAGCAAAGGCCGCTCGGCCGTCGCCAGCGTGCGCACCGCGAAGCTGGGAATGCGGAAGAAGGCTTGCAATTCAGCCTGGGCTTCGACGGCCAACTCGTCCACGTTGTGCAGCAGCACGGCGGCCGACTGACGAGCGGGATGATCCTGCGTCCGCCGGAGAAAGTCCAGTATGGCCGCCTGCAGGGATTCGCGGTCCAGCAACCGGCAGAAGAGCGGGAGGAGCGGTCCCGCCTTGTCGGGGTTGTCGCCCACGTGGATCGTGCGCGCAATGTGGGATCGTCCGCTCCCGGAAGGCCCGATGATCAGCACCCGCGGGCGCCCGGCCATCGCCAACTCCACCTGTTCGCGGACTCGCCGCATCGCGAGACTGTCTCCGACCAGTCGATCAAGTTTGTAGCGCAATCGCTGCTGACGGGTAAGCTGTTGCAGTCGCTCGTGAAGATCTTGCGACGTGGCCGTGTCGCTCTGGCTCGCGGGTTGGGCCTCGAGGGGACGCGGGACATCGAGCACCGCCAGGATGCTGTGGCTCTCGTCGTCCCCTTCGGCCAGCGGCAGGAAGAAGGCGGCACGCTGTTCGACCGTGCCACCGGCGAGTCGCCAGACGATCGTCCCGGTGGCACGGTGGCCCAGGAACACCGGCGGGGGAGGGCACATCGCGGTGGCCGCTTCGCTCGCAGGCGACAGGCCCTCGCCACTATGATACTGGCACGTCTGGCCGACGAGCTTCGAAGCGTCTATGCCGAACCAGGTCGCACAGGCGGCATTGCAGTAGACGATTTCGCGCTCAGCGTCGACTACATAAATCGCCAACGGGCTCTGCTCGAAGAGTTGGATCAGATGGCGATTCGGTCTGCGGTTGGGCATGGTGGCAGAGGAACGCCCGTTCTGTACGCGGATAAACGATCACGTCTCCTGCGCGGGCGCTCCCTTACTCACTCTGCGCGAAGCGCCGCCAAATTGGAAGCCGGCAAAGTCGATGAAACCGGCGGGCGAAACAGAATCTGCTCCGCGCGACGTGTCGGATTCAAGACGCTGCCCGGGAACACGCCCAGCAGAATGACCAGCGCGGCCGCAAGGGACATGGCCACGCGAGCACCCCAACCCCCTTCGCCGCGTCGGTCCCCGACGGTCGTGCCGAAGTACATCACGGCGACAACCCGCAGATAATATGCTGAAGCAATCGCTGCATTGACCGCGCCGACCACTGCCAGCGCCGTCATCCAAACTCCGGCGTTCGGTCCGGCCGTTACCAGTGACCGAGCCGAGGCGGCATGGATGGCACCCGAGAACAATGTCAACTTGCCCCAAAAGCCCGCGAGCGGTGGGATACCGGCCAGCGAGAAAAGACAGATGGCCAGTACCGCGGCGGTAAGTGGCTGACGCGTTGACAATCCCGCGAGATCCTCCAGGCTGTTGACCTCCCGCTGGGAACTGCCGGCATAGGCCAGGGCGGCAAAGATGCCCGCCGACGCGACCGTGTAGAGCAGCACATACAGCACGGCGGACGACACACCTCCCGCCTCTGCTCCACGCGTCCCCACAGCGACCGTGACGCCAATCAGCATGTAGCCGGCGTGGGCAATCGACGAAAACGCCAACAGCCGGCGGATGTTCTTTTGCCACAGCGCACAGATATTGCCGAGCGTCATCGTCGCGATGGCCATGACGAACAGTAGTTGCCACGCGAGATGCGAAGAATCGGGCATGGCGACCACCATCAACCGGATGAGGGCCGCGAGACCGCCGAGTTTCGGAGCGACGGCCAGCACACCCGCATTGCCATTCGTCGCTCCCTGGAACACGTCCGGGGCGTAGAAATGGAACGGCACCGCGGCGATCTTGAATCCCAGTCCCGCGGCCACCAGCACTGTCGCCACCTGCAGCAGGGCCGGGGATGTGCGAGAGCTCGCGAGGTTGGCCAACATGGAGGCGATTCCCAGCTGATCCGGAGTGCCCGCCGCTTCCCCAGCCGCTGGCATGGATCCCGGCACGGTGAGCACCGTCGTGCCGGTCACGCCGTACACGAAACTGATGCCGTACAACAGGATGGCCGAGGAAAAGATGCTCAGAAAAAAGTACTTCGCCGTTGCTTCCGCAGTCGCCCGGTCTCGGCGCCCGAGGTACAGCAACACGTACGTGGGGATGGAAATCAGCTCGAGGCTGACAAACAGCAATACCAGATCGTTGGCCCGCGACACCAACATGATGCCCACGATCAGCAGCATCAACGTGCCGAAGTACTCCCCCGACAACTCGCGCCGCACATTGCCCGAGGCGACCAAGGTGAACAGGATTCCCACCAGAATGGCTGCCCACCGCAGCAGATAACCCAGGTAGTCGATCACGATGGGGCCGCTGACCATCGAGCTTCCTAGGGCGGCATCCCGCCACAGCGGCGATTCATTCTGGTACATCACGGCTCCGGCCAGGATGTAGCCGGCCAGCGAGAACATGGCCCACCAGAGCCGCTCGCTGCGAAAAGCTCCGCCTACGTACGTCCACGTCGCGAGGATGACAAGGACAACTTCCGGCCAGATGTGTTTGATCGTTTCAAAATTGACGAGCACGGATCACCTCTCAGCTGCCACGGAACGATCGCTGGCTGTGTTGCGAATTCCGGACGGCTCGGTTCGTGTGTTGGCGGTAGGTGTCAGCTGCGACGGATCGGCGGTATGCGCCGAGTCGGAGTGCGTCGGGACGGATGCCGCAATCGCGACGCGCTCGTCGGATCGGAGACGGTCGAGCATGGATGACTCCACGAGGCTGGCCACGCCATTGAGCGTGGGCTGCATGCGGCTCAAGAAGAAGCCAGGTTGCACGCCAATCCAGACGATCAGCACGGCGAGCGGCGCCAAAGCGGCGATTTCGCGCCAGGACAGGTCTGCCGTCGCCGTGGCGTGACTGCCCACCTCATGGTGTGAACGTGGTTCTCGCAGAGGACCGAAAAAGACACGCTGAACAAGCCACAACATGTACCAGGCGCCCAGCACAACTCCGGAAACGGCCAGAACGGCCAGCAACTGCAAGGTGAACTGCCAGCTAGCCGGCGAGCCGGTCCAGGCCCGTTGGAACGCGGCGAGCAGCACCATGAACTCGCCCACGAAGCCATTCAAACCGGGCAGCCCGATACTGGAAAATGTAAACACCAACATGAAGAACGCCAGCCAAGGAAGCCGGCGAGCCAGCCCGCCGAACTGGCGAATTTCACGGGTGTGATAACGCTCGTACAGCATGCCGACCAGAGCGAACAGACCACCCGTCGACAAACCATGATTCACCATCTGCAGCGTGCCGCCCGCCAAGCCGATGGGGTTGAAGGCGAATAAGCCCAACATGCAGAAGCCCAGATGGCTGACGGACGAATAGGCAATCAGCCGTTTGATATCCTGCTGGGCCAAAGCCACGAGAGCCCCGTACACAATCCCGGTCACCGCGAGACAGATCACGAATGGAAAGCAGGCTACGGAGGCCGCCGGCAGCATGGGCAAGCTGAACCGCACAAAGCCATACGTGCCGATCTTCAACAGGATTCCCGCGAGAATCACGCTGCCCGCCGTGGGCGCCTGCACGTGCGCCAGCGGCAACCACGTATGCAGTGGGAACAGCGGCACCTTGATCGCGAAGCCGGCAAACAGCGCGACGAACACCATGATCTGCAAATACGCAGGGCGGATGGGATGCAGTTTCAGCGTTTGCGTCAACTCGGCGATGTCGAACGTCAATGTGCCGGCCGGACTATGGGAGGCTGCCCACCACACGATCGCGAGCAGTCCCACGAACGTCAGCAGGCTCCCCGCCAGCGTGAATACGAAAAACTTGATCGCCGCATAGCGGCGATCTTCGCTGCCCCAGATGCCGATCAGAAAGAACAGCGGAATCAGCGTGAACTCGAAGAACACGTAGAACAGAATGATATCGCGGGCGCTGAAGACGCCCAGGCAACCGAACTCGAGAATCAACAGCATACCGTAGAACAGAGGTGCCCGTTCCGTGATCGCTTCCCAGCTGACGAGCACCGCCGTGATCATGAGTAACGCGGACAGTCCGAATAGCCAGAGTCCCAGCCCGTCGAGACCCACGCTGTAGCGGACGTCGAACAAAGGCGAGTCGCCCATCCAGGGGAACTCGGTCACCGCAAAGCCCGTCGCTACGTCACCGTGTTCGGGAAAGCGGGCAAGCAGCACGGCGGCGACGACCAAGGTTGCCAACGTGAACAGCAAGGCGACACTGCGGGCGATTTCTCGACCCATGGCGGCGGCCGACCACACCGTGATCGCTCCGGCCAGGGGCAGAAAAATGGCCACATTCAACAACGCACTCGAACTCATGATGGCGTCCGTCCTGGTAAAGCAATTCCACCCTGGGCGTCGGCTAGCTGGCCGCCCACAGCATCTGGGCGGCGAACAGCACCAGCGCACCCAGCAACATGGCCAACGCGTAAAAGGGGACCAGCCCCATCTGCAGCGATCGCATCAGCGATCCGGCCGCGGCCGGCAGGCGTCCCAGCGCGTTAATCGCGCCGTCCACAACCCAACGATCGATCGCGTAGCAGGCTTGCGCCGCCAGCCGGCACGGCATGACCACGGCCAACTGGTAGATCTCGTCGAAATAAAACTTCGATTGCGACAGCTTGTAGGGCGACAAGTAGTGGCCCAGCAAAAAGGGCGTCGCGAGTACCAGGACCAGGAACAGGATCACCTGGCCCAACCCCGCTGTTATCCGACCGAGCCCGACCCGGCCGGCCAACTGGTGGATGCCCGCAATGATGGGCACCTTGCGCAGCGAGGAAACCGACTCCACGTCCAGCCAGCGAGCGGGCTTTTCGAAGTCGAGGACCGATTTCAGCCATGCGATTTCCCACTGATCGCCCAGATACAGGTACGTCGCGATTAACCAGCCTGCGAGCGCCACGCAGGTACTATAACCGGCCACCGTCAGGTGGAATTCGTAAGGATGCCTCGTCGCTGCGACGCTGCCGAGCGCCAGCGACGGGGCGCTTCCGATGAAATTCGCAAACAGGTGATCCGGAGTCGACCAGTACGAGTGGTCGAGCAACAGGCCTGTCACCGCCGCGAAGACGGCAAGCACAAGCAAAGGCACGGTCATCGAATGCGGCGATTCATGGGCGTGGTCGCCGGCCTCATGCGGGACGCGTAACTCGCCATAAAACGTCAGGTAGAACGCCCGAAACGTGTAAAAAGCAGTCAGAAATGCCGTCAGCAGCGCGACGTAGTACAGCATGGAGTAGATCCAGCCGAGACGGGCGCGCGTCGCGTCGGACAGCGAAGCCACAGCCCCTGCACGGAGCGGCGAGTGGGAGGCATCCGTCGACTGACCGTCCCGCGCAGCCTCGTTGTGGCCGTGCCCATCCGAGGAAGACGGGTGCAACATCTCGTGCCCTTTGACCTCGATCGCGGCCACGATGCCATCTTTGCTCCAGAATCCCGCCAGTGGCGGAATGCCAGCTAAGGCCAGGCACCCGACCGCAAACGCGGCGTGCGTTGTCGGCAGAATCGTTCGTAAGCCGCCGAACCTCCGCATATCGATGATATGCCCCATCGCATGCATGACCGAACCGGCGCCGAGAAACAGGAGAGCCTTGAAGAAAGCGTGTGTGAACAGATGGAACATACCGGACGTGATGCCGGCGAAACTGCCCGCTCCGAGCCCGAGGAACATGAAACCGAGCTGACTGACCGTGGAATACGCCAACACGCGCTTGAGATCAAACTGCGTCAGCGCGATCAGCGCGGCGAGCAATGCCGTGACGCCTCCGATGCACGCCACGACACACTGGGCTTCCGGTGACGCCATGAACAGTGGACTGCACCGCGCGATCATGTAGACGCCGGCGGTCACCATGGTGGCGGCATGAATCAGCGCGCTGACGGGAGTCGGCCCTTCCATGGCATCGGGTAACCAGACGTGCAAGGGGAACTGAGCGCTTTTCCCGCACGCGCCGAGCAGGAGCAGCAGACAAATGCCCAACGCTACGGCACCGCCCGCGTAGTCGTTGGCACGGATGCGCAGCGGGCCAAGGACACCGCGGACCAGTGCGGCCGGCTCGGCCTGAGCGGCGAGAAGTTGCGGGTCGGCACCGTCGGTGGAGTTTCGCGCGGCCTCGACCGCCTCTTGAATCGCTACCTCGTCGGTGCGTCCATCTTGCAACGAATCATGGAAATTCAGCGTGCCATACGTCGTCCAGATCAGGAACAGCGCGACGGCAAATCCGAAATCGCCGATCCGGTTGACAAGGAATGCCTTCTTGCCAGCAGCCGCGGCTTCCGGTTTTTCGTACCAGAAGCCAATCAACAGATAACTGCAGACGCCTACTGCCTCCCAGAACACATACAGTAGCAGGAAATTGCTGACGGACACGAGCATCGTCATGGAAAAGACGAACAGCGACACGTATGCGAAGAACCGCCAATAGCTGCGGTCGCCGTGCATGTAGCCCGCCGCGAACACTGCGACGAGCGTGGCCACGAAGGTGACCATGCACAACATCATCGCGGTCAGGCCGTCGGCTCGCAGTGCAATGTCGATGCGGAAATCTCGTAGCCCGCCGTCGCTCATTGACAAGTCCGACTCGCCGGGCGGCACGCGCGCCTGCCGGTATGCCTGCTCGACGTCCGCCCAGGTCCACAGGGTGACGACGCGCTCAAACGCCGGCTGCGGAAGTCCGGGATCGCTCGGCGACTGTGCCTCGTGGACGCGCATGGCCAGCAGGACACTCAGCCAGCACGCGACGCCTAGTGCCGCGATCGTGAGCCAATGGCTGCGCTCCTTGAGCCAGCGGGGGCCGAGCGCGGCCGTCAGGATCGCCGATGCGAGAGGCAAGGCGGGAATAGCAACCAGCAGCGAACTGATGGAATCCATGTTTCCTTCCACTTACACGCGACGCCGGTGCAACAGTTCTTCGACATCTCGGCGCGGCTCGACTCCGGCCGGCGTCAAAGCAGGCCAATGCTTCTCGGCGGCGACCTGCTCGGGCACTTCGCGATCGACATAGGGTGGCTGACCCTCTTCACGCAGGTCCTGCCAGAAAGCGACGTCGAGTGTACCGCTCTTGTGAAACAGCATCATGATCAAGGCCAGCGCGATACCGGCTTCCGCGGCCGCTACCGCGATCATCATGATGACCAGCATCTGTCCGCCCCAATGATGATGGTAGCGGCCCCAGGCGACGAGGCTGATGGCGACGCCCTGCAGCATCATCTCGACGCACAAAAACAGCACGATCAGGTTGCGGCGCACCAGAAACCCGACCAGGCCCAGCGCGAACAGGATTCCGCCGACGACCAGGTAGTTGAACAGCAGCGCGGCATCGTAATTCATGGCGCAACTCCCGACGGCGATTCCGTGTGCCGCGGCTCGCCGCGCTGCCCATTTCGGCGTTCCTTGTCCTGCATGACGATGGCCACGGCTCCGACCAGGGCGACCAGCAGCAAGGTGCCTACCACTTCCACGGCAACGAGATGTCGGGCAAAGAGTTCGGTGCCCAGCCCGGCCATGTGATTGGATCCCGCGATGTCGTTAGGGCCAGGCGGCGGCGCCGCAGGAGGCGAGAAACACTGCAAGATGATTCCTACCAACACCACGGCCGAGACGAGCGACACCGGCACGACGGAACTCGACCACGTGATACGGTCATAGCGGGCGTGACCCTCCGGCTGAGCGAGCATCAGCACGAACAGGAACGTCACGACGATCGCACCGGCGTAAACCACGATGTTGGCCACGCCCAGGAACTGGGCATGCTGGAACAGGAACATTCCCGAGACGCCGACCAGCGAGGCC